>CBDVDF010000173.1:0-4761 GCA_965372675.1 uncultured Desulfobacterales bacterium | reverse complement strand
CCAATGATACATCCTAAAAAAGTCCCATTAGCTGTGAAGCGGAATCAAAAATTTCCCCTTGACCGGTGAAGATTAGTTGAGTAAAAAATTATTTCTCAGGCGCTCAATAGAGCTTAAAAGGGAACCCTGTGTGAATCAGGGACGGACCCGCCGCTGTAACCGAGGACCAGAGCTGCATATGCCACTATCCATCAGGATGGGAAGGCGCGGCCGAGGGATGATCCGGAAGTCAGAAGACCTGCCTGCTGTTGGTTGACATGTCTCCCGTGGACGAGGAGCTGTTCAATAGTCTTGAGGATAATAGGGAATCCCCGGATTGATAATTAATCGGTCCGGGGATTTTTTTTGCCCGGACCCCAGGATTTTACGAAAATCCTTGAGGAGGACAAATGAAGCTTATCGAAGAAGTTCATTCTAAATTAACGGTTTTATCGGTTAGAGAATGGGAAAGTTTCCAAACCATTTTGCGTTCATTGGGAAGGAGGAGCGGCTTGCGAGCAAGGAAGGAGAAGGCTGCAAGGAGCGGTGGGTTGTCAAAAAAGTTTGTCGGCGCAGCGATCATGATGGTCATGCTATTTACATTTACTAACAGGACCGAAGCTGTTGAGGATACTGGAGAGGTGGTTTCTACAATGGCGGAGGTGGTGGTAACTGCGACCAGAGGCGAGCAGGATATCCAGAAGATTCCGGCCACGGTCTCGGTTATAACCGCTAAAGATATCGCCGCCAGTAATGCCACAACGGTACCAGATGTTCTGAGATTGTTACCTGGAGTAATAGTCCGTGATATCTACGGTAATGGTAATGATCAGTCTATTGATATGGGTGGATTTGGTGAAACAGCGACACAGAATGTCGCAATCGTTTTAAACGGTAGACGAATAAATTCAATCGACATGGGCACTATTAACTGGGCCAGGATCCCTGTAGAAAATATAGAGAGGATTGAGGTTTTGTATGGCTCTGGTGCTGTTCTTTATGGCGATAATGCTATGGGTGGAGTGATAAATATCATTACTAAAGAGGCGACGGAGGAAGGGATCCAATACAAGGTTAATTTTGTGACGGGCAGTTACGATACCTTGAGAGGAAGTGCCTTGGTTGATTTTGTCTCAGGCCCTTTGAGTATTAATTCTGGAATAACCCATAACGAAACGGATGGCTATAGAGATCATTCTGATTCAAGCAGGGATGCTTTCTTTATGAATCTCAGGTTTGATCCTTCATCTACGACATCAATTTTTTCTGAAATTAGTTTAAGTAAATCAGATTATCAATTTCCGGGGTCCTTGTCTCAGGTGCAGATGGTAGCTGATCGGACCCAGATGTCACCATCATACACGGGGTCGGAGGGTGCAGACAATAAGGGGATGATGTTTATCGGTGGAGTTGAGCAGGAACTGGGAGGTCTCGGGTCTTTCCGGTTTGAGCTGAGTTATGATCAACAGGAGAGCGAGAGCTTTATATTTGTCAATATGACTTATGATGTAAAAACTTTGGGGATAACACCTAAATATGTTTTGGATCATAAATTGGGAAGTTTGGATAACAGGATCACTCTTGGTTTGGATTATTACGATACAGATTATGAAAATTGGGTAAGTTTTACTGACCAGAATGATATTAAGAAGAAAACGATTGCTGGTTATATACAAGATGAAATGCAAATTTATGATTCATTAATGATGAATATTGGTTTCCGTTACGAAAAAGTCGAATTTGAATTGAATCGCAACGCTACAGGGAACAGCAAAGATGAAGATGAGACGGCATGTAATCTTGGCTTGTCTTATGCCTGGAGCCTGGGCTCTAAGGTTTATGCAAAGACATATAGCTCATATCGATATCCGGTTGTGGATGAGTACATGGATGTCCTTTTCGGGACGGTAAATACTACATTAAAACCACAGTCATCCCGGGGGTATGAGGTTGGTGGTAACTGGATGGTAATTAATAATTTGGAGATTAATTTTAGGGCCTCAACTTTCGATGTTGACGATGAAATAATTTTTGACTCGGCTACTTTTACCAACGTTAATATTGACACCAGTCATGAGGAATTTGATCTCGGGTTTAAATTTCAGCCCATTGGGAACGTGTCTTTGATCGGTGGTGTAAGCTATTTTAATGTTAAGTTTGCTGGTGGTGTTAATGATGGAAATAGATTGCCGTTAGTACCTGAATGGCAAGGGAATGTCGGTCTCAGTGTTAAGCCTATGCCAAAGTTGAATGCGAAGCTCCAGTACAATTATGTCGGTGGACGTTATTTCGGAAGTGATGGTGGCAACCAAGCGGGTGAAATGGAAGACTACGATACTGTAGATCTTTTTGTTAATTACAAATTGAACACAAACATAACCTTTATTGCTGAGGCCAAAAATCTTTTTAGCGAAAAGTATTCTGAGTATGCTTACGCATACAATTGGCTGGGATGGAATTATGCATATTATCCCATGCCTGAAGCAAATTATTATGCTGGTGTACGTATGAGTTTTTGATATAGCCTAAACCTAATTGTTGAAGGACAAGAAATGCTGGAAATATTCAGAAGTGGCGGGCCGGTGATGTACCCCCTCCTGCTCTGTTCGATCGCCGTACTCTTCGTTATTGTTGAGCGGACCGTGTTCTGGTTGATGCTTGATGCGAAGCGGGACCGGAAGCTGCTCGATGCGTCCCTTGAGACTGCTCGCCGGGGTGAATGGCAGAAGCTTCGAGAAATGGTTGCTGATTCACGGGACTATGTGATCAGGATCCTGGTCATTGGCATCCTCCATCGGGAATTTTCGATGGGTCGGGCCATGGAAGCTGCTGCCGCCGAAGAGATCCGGAGGATGCAGCGCTTCATGGTAGTTCTGGATACGATGATCACTGTGGCGCCGCTGTTGGGGATCTTCGGGACCGTGGTAGGAATAATCGGTTCTTTTGAGATGCTCGGCACGGCCGGGATCGATGACCCCAAACTGGTCACTGTCGGCCTTGCCCAGGCCCTGATAACCACTGCAGCCGGACTGGGCATCGCTATCCTCTCGGTGTTCCCCTTCAACTATTTCAATGCCAGGGTCGAGAAGGCCACCCACCTTATCGAACAGTATGCCACCAGCCTCGAGATAGTTTATGAAAAACTTGATCAGCATGGCGGTAAGGGATGAAGATAGCCGTGTCCGCCAGGCGCAAGGCCAGGATCGAGATGCTGCCGCTGATCGATATCGTCTTCCTGCTGCTGGTCTTCTTCATCTATGCGATGCTGTCGATGGCTGTGCATCGTGGGCTGCCGGTGGAACTGCCGGTTTCTTCGACCGCAGTTGCCGGGGAAGAAATGATTGTTTCGGTGACGGTCAGGTATCTTGGTGATGGTCTCAGCCAGATCATGGTTGACGAGAATCCGGTTGAATTGACCGGCCTGGCCGATATTCTCCGTAAACGGGCCACACTAGAGGCGGGTGGGGCAGGTCGGGAAGTTGGAGTACTGCTCTTTGCCGACCGCCAGGTGGACTATCAGCAACTCTTCGGGGTTCTCGATCAGATCAACCGGGCCGGTTTGAGCCGCATATCTCTCCAGGCCGATGTTGAGCAGTAATCTGCGGATCATCAGCGCCCTGGTTTTTTCGATGGCGGTTCACGGGATGTTGATATCCATGGAGTTTGCTCCAAGTAAGCCTCCTGTCACCGGGGTCAGCAGAAAGAAGGTCTCGGTCCGGCTGGTGGCCCGCCGGGCCAAAGTTAACAGGGTGGTGGAAAGTCCGGTTACTGCCCGGCCCGAGGAGAAGGTTCGGAGCTTGCCGGTATTACCTGAGGTGGTCGAAGTAGCGGTTAAAGAGATCCCTCCATTCTCCTCACCTGTAAGGCCGATGGTTCCTGAACTGGCAGAAGATTTGCCAATTTCTGACTCGGATGTCGGTAAGGAATCGATCGAGGAGAGTGTTGAATCCCTGTCCTCGGCAGTGGTGCTGGCCCGGCCCCTGTACCTCGATAATCCGCCGCCCGAATATCCGGCCCTGGCCCGACGCCGCCATTGGCAGGGGACTGTTGTGCTTGCGGTCATGGTCAGTCGGCATGGTAAAGTATTGCGGGCGCGGGTCAGCGAGAGTAGTGGTCGGCAAGTGCTTGATCAAGCCGCCCTGCAGGCGGTTTCAACCTGGCGTTTTGAACCGGGGAGTCGGGGTTTGCTAAAAGTCGATATGCAGGTATTGGTGCCGGTTCGTTTCAGTCTGCGGTAATGGGAGTTTCTAAATAATAACAAATGCTTAGATCAATAATGATATTACTTTCACTTGCTTTTCTCGGAGATCCTTCCGTCTGTCTGAGTCGCCAGGTCGTTGATCAGATCGGTCGGCTGATTGAGATCCCTGACCGACCATCCCGGGTGGTGGGGCTGGCCCCCAATGTGGTTGAGATCGTTTACCTGCTGGGTAGAGGCGAGATTCTCAAGGGGGCGACCCAGTACAGCAATCATCCGGCCGAGGCGGCCCTGTTGCCGCGGGTCGGCTCCTATGTGCGTCTTGATATCGAGAAGATAGTCGCCCTGCAGCCGGACCTCTGTCTGGCGATCAGGGACGGTAATCCCCTGCATACGGTGGAGAGGATCGAGGCCTTGGGTATTCCGGTTTATGTCGTCGACCCGAAAAGCCTGGAGGAGATCATTGAGATGATCAACGGCCTTGGTGCTTTGCTTGATGCTGAGGAGAAAGCCGGGGCGATCACCGCTGATATGCGGAGGAGAATAAGAGCTGTTAAAGATAAACTGGTCGGGGAAGCATCCCG
>CBDVDF010000172.1:0-4762 GCA_965372675.1 uncultured Desulfobacterales bacterium | reverse complement strand
ACAGTTCAACCTGGTGTACAACATTCTTACCCCGGTGTCTATCAGGCGGTTGTTATGTCGTTCTTGCCCGGGTGATACGGCATTTTATCCGGGGTTGTTTTTGGCATATAACGACTGGGTCATTGAGTACGATATGATCCTGGTCAGGATGCTGGTTGTCCAGCAACAGTTGATCGATCCGGCCCAGGTGACCCCCGAGTATATTTTCGACCAGGGTTACTGCACCTGGCTGGAGACTTATCCCGGCGAGAAAACGGATATCAAGGAAGATAAGGAGCGGATTCTCAAGCTGCAGAAAATCGACCAGCAGCACTATCTGAAAGAGATCATGGCCTGGAACATTAACCGGCTGAAGAGCTTGAAAGCAGAAGGCTGGCGTAAGGCTTTGGCGGCTTAAAACTGCTACGATAAGTTATATAGAAAAAGGCGGGATACTTCTAAAGTATTCCGCCTTTTTTTAATATCGAATGTCGAACAAGGAATAATGAATGATGAAGGGTGGAAGACTGCTTAATTAAGAGAGTACACCCCAAGGGCACTCGAAGTCTCCGCTTATCTCTTGCAGGTCGCCTCGGAGTGTTACTTGTACGCCCTTACATCCTTCGATATTCGAAATTCCTCGGAGTCTACGCTACCTGTTCGATATTCTGCGGTTCTGTTTAAACTACTTAAATGGCCACTGGTACCTGGGGGCCTTGTCATATACTTTCTGGCGCAGGGCCATGATCTTGCTTTCCAGTTTTATCCGCTCGGCCGGCTCCTGTTTGGGCTTGCGGAGCAGTTCGGCGTAATCGAACATCAGGCCGTTTAGTTCCTTGCGCATATCTCTGGTCTCGTCAAAGAACTTCTGAAAAGTCTCGGATGGTATGTAGCCCATGACGCCGATACCGCGGATCATTCCAGGTCCCATTCCGAACTGGGTCATCCCCTGGCCCATCATCATCCCCGGACCGGATTTGTAATAGCCGCGAGAATCGCCCGGCCTGGATCCTTGATAATTGCGGCCACCTTTCCAGCCTTGCCCATAACCCATGCCGAGCCCGTTGCCTCCTCCCCCCCATCCATAGCCGCCACCCGGACCATAGCCCTGGGGGGCAAAACTACCCGGACCGGGAGCACCGCTCTGGGGCCAGGGGAACTGGGGTTGCATGGGAGAGAACTGTTGGGTCATGGCCGGCGGCGGGTAGCCGTCCTGGGCCAAGGCTGAGCCGATAAAAAGGAAGAAAGAGAGCAGCAACAGCGGGATTATTATTTTCATGATTTTCCTCCATATCCTTCAAAGTTATTAACAGTTTTCGCCTTTACTATTAAACTGTCACAAAAGAAGTGGTTTTGTAAAATTATTTTAAAGGTTTTCAGCCTATGACGAAAATAAATACAAAGACGCTTATTATCATCAACCCCGCCGCCGGCAACGGGGCGGCTGGTCGGGAAAGGCCTGAGATCGATATCCTGGCCGATAAATTTTTCAGAGAGCATCAGACTTTGTTAACCGAGGCCCGGGGGCAAGCTACGGACTATGCCCGTCGGGCTCTGGAGGCGGGGGTCAGAAAAGTGATCTGTGTCGGGGGGGACGGGACCCTTAACGAAGTGGTTAACGGATTGATGTCCGTCAAGGTTGAGAAAAAGCGGCGGCCTCAACTGGGGTATATTCCGGTCGGCACCGGTAGTGATCTGGCCAAGACTATGGGGATCACCGATATTATCGAAAATGGGCTGCGAAACATAGCCAACAAAGAAGGGAAATGGGTTGACCTTGGCCGGGCGACCTTTGTCGGGCATGATGGTGAAACTACCCGGCGATATTTTATTAATGTCCTGAGTTTTGCGCTGGGCGGGGAGGTTGCCTGGCGCACCAACAATTCGAGCAAGGTCCTGGGCGGTTTTCTTTCCTTTCTCTGGCCGACGCTCTCCGCTTTGTTCTCTTTTGAAAAACCATTGATCAGACTGAAGATCGACGATAAATTTGACGAGAAGATGGTCTGCTGGCAAATTGCCGTTGCCAACGGGCAGTATCATGGTGGGGGGATGCGGGTTGCCCCCGATGCGAAGATCGATGACGGTCGTTTGCGGGTGACGGTGATCGGCGATCTTTCATTACCGGAGATATTTGTAAATCTGCCCAATCTATATAATGGCCGCATCTACTCGGCACCTAAAGTTTCCAGGCTCTCCGGCCATAAAATTGAGGCCGGGTCAAAGGATAAAGTTCTGATCGAACTTGATGGAGAGCAGCCGGGCCGTCTGCCGGTCAGGGCCGAGGTCGTTCCACTGGCCTTGTGGATGATCTTCTAACCGGACATTCGCGAGCCGATATAGCAAAATCTCCTTTGTCATCAGGTGCTCAGCATACTATAAGTATGGCTGAACACCTTCTTCCGCGGATCTTCTGCCATCTCGACTCGCGAATATCCGGTTATGTTTATACTTTTTTACGAAAACTATAATGAATAAAGTCATTTTTGCCTCTGAAAGCCTTAGTGCAGCACCGATCTTGGCGGCGGCCCTTTTTAATAAGGTAGCTGGTGGCGCAAGTGGTGCGAGTGCTGCTATCTCCGGGGTATTGACGGATAAAGCAAAATTGGAAAAGGTTCTGGGCGCGGCCGGGCTGGAGTTTCCGGCAACGATTGATCTGGCAGGGGTCGATATCTTTTCCTGTGATCTGATCATCTTTTTTGGTCGAGAAGTCGGAGGAGATCATTCATATCCTTCCCTGCCGGGAATGCCGCCGATCCTGAGCTGGAAATCTCCGGCTGAAAAAGACAGTGCTGCCGGTTGCCGGCAAGCGCTTGCTGCTTTAGAGCCGCAAGTTGCCGGGCTCCTTGAGCAGGGATATCTGGAAACCCTGATCAAGGTTCGGCAAAACTCCGAAATGGTCCTCGATAATCTGCAGGAAGGGATCATTGCCCATGATCTTGAGCGGCGGATCTTCTTTTTTAACAAGGCAGCGGAGAGGATCACCGGCTACAGTCGGCAAGAGGTCCTGGGCCAGGATTGCCACCTTGTTTTCCCCGGCAATTTCTGCGGTGGCAAGTGTTCTTTCTGCCGGGAAGATTGCGATCCGGATCTGCCCGAGAAACCATATTCCCTTGTTTTCAGCACGGCCGATGGTGAGGAGCGGCAACTGGAGATGAATGTCACTGCCATTCGGGACCGGGCCGACCGGGTCCAGGGGGTGGTTGCTTCATTTCGTGATCTTTCCAGAGAAGTGGCCCTGGCCGATCAGCTTGGCGCGATAGAAGAGTTTGCCGGGATCATCGGTCGTGATCCCAAGGTCCAGGCGATTTACCGGACCATCCGGGAGTTGGCCGATAGCCGGGTCCCGGTCCTGATCACCGGTGAGTCGGGGACCGGCAAGGAACTGGTGGCGGCGGCCATCCATAATGAAGGGAGCCGGGCCACCAAACTCCTGGTGCCGGTTAACTGCGGGGCCCTACCCGAAAACCTGCTGGAAAGTGAATTATTCGGTCATCTTCGAGGTGCCTTTACCGGCGCGATCCGCGACAAAAAAGGCCGCTTTGAACTGGCCGACGGTGGCACTATCTTCCTCGATGAGATAGGCGATATCTCCCAGGCCATGCAGGTCAAACTGCTCAGGGTTTTGCAGGACGGCACCTTCCATCGGGTAGGCGGAGAAGATGTTGTCAAGGTTGATGTCAGGGTTGTTTCCGCGACCAATAAGGATCTACAAGAAGAGATCGCCGCTGGCCGGTTTAGAGAGGACCTTTATTACCGACTCTGTGTGGTGCCGGTGCTGATGCCGCCGCTACGGGAGCGGCGCAACGATATTCCCCTTCTGGTCAACCATTTCATCGAGAAAATTGCTGATGAAGAGGGCCGAAATGAAATGAGACTCTCCCCGGAGGCGATGGATATCTGCCTGACCTACGACTGGCCCGGTAATATCCGCGAACTGCAGAATGTTATCCGCTATCTGATGGTGCGCTGTCGGGAAGATGTCGCTCGGCCCTATCACTTGCCAGACAATTTACTGGCAGCGGTGGTTGATCGTAAGATCCATCGGGTCGGGCCGGAGAAAAAGAGGCGCAAGCTCACCGAGGAAGCGGTTCGCCAGGCCCTTCTGCAGACCGGCAATAATCGCTTGCAGGCCGCCAAGGTGCTCGGCATCGGCCGGGCGACCCTTTATCGGTTTTTGTCAGCTAATCCCGGTAAATTCTGATAACAATCTTTTAGCGGATCCTTCGAAGGCTCAAGAATTGTCATCGCGAGGATGATGTTATTTCGCCCCCCCTATCCCGTCATATAATGGAGAGACTGCTTCGTCACCCTAAAGGGTTCCTCGCAGTGACGGGACTTAATCTAGTCATCGCGAGGGAATGGAATGACCGCGGCGATCTCTCCATTGCCCTGTCATCTCGACCGGAGGGAGAGATCTTTCCGATCAGTACCTTCCCTATTGTAACGCAAAACTGACTGAGCTTTATTGGTAACCAAAAAGAATCATTCCACCCTCACCCGATATCTCAGGGTGAAGGAACCGGTAACAGCCATATCGCCCTGCATATTGATCCGCCAGTTGGTGATGGTGGCGTCATAACCGGCCGGGGCCCCTCCCTGGCCGGAAAGCGGGGTTGCGGTCCAGGTGGCTCCATTATTGTCTGAATATTCCACATCGGCCACCAGGTTGAAGGTCAGCCCGGAAGTGCCGGGGGTCCATTCAAATGGGGTGCCGGCGCCGAAGTCCAACTGCCACTGGGTGTAGCCGCTCATCAGATCATGGGCGATGACATTGGCGGCGACA
>CBDVDF010000171.1:0-4803 GCA_965372675.1 uncultured Desulfobacterales bacterium | reverse complement strand
TGAGCAGGGACAGCAAAGGCCGGCTGCGCGACGAAGAGGAATGTGATATCCGCCTGGCCTTTCAGCGTGACCGGGACCGGATAATCCATTCCAAAACCTTCCGCCGTCTCAAACATAAAACCCAGGTATTTCTGGCCCCGACCGGAGACCATTACCGGACCAGGTTGACCCATGTTCTGGAAGTTTCCCAGATCGCCCGGACCGTGGCCTCTGCCCTTCGCCTGAACGAAAACCTGGTCGAGGCCATCTCACTGGCCCACGATCTTGGCCATACACCCTTCGGCCATTCCGGAGAATCCGTTCTCAACGATCTTTATCCGGAGGGATTCCGCCATTTCGAGCAGAGTCTTCGGGTCGTGGACATTCTCGAGAAAAAAGGCCGCGGACTCAATCTGACCCACGAGGTCAGAGAAGGCATTCTCAAACACTCCAAAGGCCGCAGTGAAGTACTGCCCGACGATCTGGAAGGCATGCCGGCCACCCGTGAAGGCCAGCTGGTCCGGGTCGCGGATATCATCGCCTATGTGAACCACGATCTTGACGATGCGATCAGGGCCGGCATTCTTGACGAGGACAATGTCCCGGAAGACATTACCCGGCTACTGGGTAGATCGCCCTCCGTCAGGGTCGGCTCCATGGTCAGGGATCTCATTATCAACACCGCCGCCACTGAAAGCGAACGGTTGACCATGAGTGTGCCGGTAATGAAGGCGATTACCGACCTGCGAGCTTTTCTTTATGAGAACGTCTATGAGGCCCATCGGGTCCACGATGATTTTATAAAGGGCCAGAAGATCCTCAAGGAGCTTTATTACTATTTCCAGGAGAACGACGGCCATTTCGATGACTCTATAGAATACAGCAAGGAGACCTCGCGGGATCGCAAGGTCTGCGATTTCATTGCCGGGATGACCGACCAGTATGCCTTGGATCTCTATACCAGCATTTTCTTACCCCAACCATGGAGCGTTAAGTAGAATGAGCACCGACAACAACCAGCTGGAGCCTGAACTGGCCAAGGCTTACGAATTCAAATCCGTCGAGAAGAAATGGTACGATAGCTGGGAGCAGCAGAAAAATTTTGCCGCCAGCATGGATCCCGACCGGGAATCATACTGCATCGTTATCCCACCGCCGAACGTCACCGGCGTTCTCCACGTCGGCCATGCCCTGAACAGCACCCTTCAGGATATCCTGATCCGCTACAAACGGATGCAGGGATTTAATACCCTCTGGCTACCCGGTACCGATCATGCCGGCATTGCCACCCAGAACGTGGTCGAACGCCAGCTGGCCAGCGAAGGCAGTTCAAGACATGATCTGGGTCGGGAGGCCTTTATCGAAAGGGTCTGGCAATGGCGTAAGGAGAAGGGCAGCAGCATAATCAATCAATTAAAACGACTCGGCTGTTCCTGTGACTGGGACCGTGAGCGCTTCACCATGGATGAAGGTCTTTCCCGGGCCGTGCGCGAGGTTTTTGTCAGACTTTACAAGGAAGGCCTGATCTACAAGGGGGATTACATAGTCAACTGGTGCCCCCGCTGCCATACGGCCCTGGCGGATGACGAGGTCGAACATGAACCGACCAACGGTAAACTGTACAACATCCGCTACCCGTTCGCTGAAGGCGAGGGCTACCTGGTCGTCGCGACGACCAGACCAGAGACCATGCTGGGCGATACCGGCGTTGCGGTCCATCCCAGCGATGAACGATACGCCAACCTGCCGACCATGGCGGTAAAACTGCCGCTCACCGACCGGATCATCCCGATCGTTACCGATCATCATGTCCAGAAGGATTTCGGCACCGGTGCTCTTAAAGTAACCCCCTCCCATGACCGGGATGACTATGAGATAGGCCAGCGCCACGGCCTTGAGTTGCGTAAGATAATGGACCCGCACGGCGTGATGAACGAGGCGGCCGGCAAATACGCCGGACTCGACCGTTTCGAATGCCGCAAGAAGGTCGTTGCCGACCTCAAGGAACAGGGCTACCTGGACAAGGTTGAAGATTATCAGCACGGAGTAGGCCAATGTTACCGCTGTCATACCGTGGTCGAACCGATAACCTCGGAGCAATGGTTCGTTTCGGTTAAACCGCTGGCCGAAAAAGCGGTCGCGGCGGTCCGTGATGAAAGAGTCAGGATCATGCCGAAAAACTGGCACAGCACCTTTTACAACTGGATGGATAATATCCGGGACTGGTGCATCTCCCGTCAGATCTGGTGGGGACACCGGATACCGGCCTGGACCTGCGGCGATTGCGGCCAGGTGATTGTCGAGGTCGAAGACCCGACTTCCTGCCCTGAATGCGGCAGTGACAAACTTGACCAGGAAACCGACGTTCTGGATACCTGGTTTTCCTCGGCCCTCTGGCCCTTCTCAACTTTGGGCTGGCCCGATAAAACCCCTGAACTTGCCACTTTCTACCCTACCGCCGTGATCATCACCAGTTTTGATATCCTCTTCTTCTGGATCGCCAGAATGATGATGATGGGGCTGCATATTACGGACGAAGTCCCCTTCCGTGATGTCTACTTGCATGCCCTGGTCCGCGACAAGGACGGCAAGAAAATGTCGAAATCGACCGGCAACGTCATTGACCCGCTGGCGATCATGGATACTTACGGCACCGACGCCCTCCGTTTCACCCTGGCCGCCTTTGCCGCCCAGGGCCGCGATATCAGACTGGATGAAGACCGGATCGAAGGCTACCGCCATTTTATCAATAAGATCTGGAACGCGGCCCGCTTCTCACTGATGCACATCGGCAAAAACAACCGGGAAGAGCTCAGCCTGGCAGATCATCGGGATCTGCCCCTTTCCCACCGCTGGATCCTCAGCCGGACCAGCCATACGGTCAGCGCCGTCCGCCGGGCCCTGGATGGTTATCACTACAACGAAGCCGCTTCGGCCATTTACCAGTTCGTCTGGCACGAGTTCTGTGACTGGTATCTGGAATGGATAAAAGCCGACCTCTATGGCGATGATCAACGGGCGGTATCCCAGGCCAAGTCGGTACTGTTCACCGTCCTGGAGATCATCCTCAAACTACTGCATCCCTTCACCCCGTTCGTCACCGAAGAGATCTGGAGTGTGCTGCCGGGAGAACGCAGCTCGATAATGCTGGAACCTTACCCTGAAGCTGTACCGGAATGGGAAAATGACCGGGATGAGCAGCGGGCCGAGTTGTTGATGGGGATCGTCGGGGTGATCAGGAATATCCGCAGCGAGATGAAGATCCACCCTTCCGCCTTGATCGAGACCGTTATCATCTGCCATGACAGTCAGCAGGTAGAGGCGATAGAAGAAGCGACCTCCAACATATGTGGATTGACCAGGACCGACAAGCTTACCGTCCTCCAGGAAGGAGAGCGGCCCAAGGGAGCCGCTGCCGGACTGTATGAAGATATTGAAATATATGTACCGATGCAGGGGCTGGTCGATGTTGAAAAGGAAAGTGCCCGACTGAATAAAGACCGGGACAAAGCCCTGAACGACCTCAAAAGAACGGAAGGCAAACTGGCCAATGAAAAATTTCTGGCCAATGCCCCGGCTGAGGTGATAAGTAAACAAAAGGACAAGCAGGAAAGCCTCAAGGCAACCCTGGAGAAGATCAAGGCGAGCCTTGATCGCTTATCCGAACTGGATTAACCGGCACGGAAAATAAAGCCCGCCAAACCTAAATATATAAGTTCAGCAGGCCATACCAATGCTCGTCAGGACCATCCTCATCCTCTCTCTGCTGTGCAGTAGCTGTGCGGTCAAACTCCCCGAGACCCCGCGAGCCGGTCTTGATGCCCTGTATATTGCCACCGACCATGACAATGAACTGCTGGCCCGTAACGCCCCGATCTTTCTGGTCAGGGACTACCAACGTGATTTGAACAGGATCGGCGCCCCCGCCGCCAGGGGCGACGGCGCCAACGATGATGACATTTACATCAACACCGAAAAGCCGGTGTTCTTTACAATGGTCCAGGAATTTCAGGTGGCGGAGCGTCGCTATACTAACCTGATCTACCGGGTCCATTTTCCCAGGACCCCCCTGCCCCATTTAACCAGCGGCGATAATATCGGCCTCCTGGTCTATATTACCCTTGATAACGACCTCAAACCTGTACTGATCACCACCCTGCATACCTGTGGCTGTTATCTGGCCTTCGTCCCGACCTCTCGCCTAGCGAAAGAGGCCTGGCCGGCCGGGTGGCCCGAAGACGGCCAAATAGTCTTCGGGGAACAGCTGCCGCATCTCCTTGAGCAGCCGGTTGGTAGGGACCGACTGCTCATCGATCTGCGCGGAGAAACCCATCGGGTCAGAGATATCAGATACATCGACCCGACGGCTTACCGGGAGACAAAAAGGATCGCAGCCAATCTGCAGCCGATGTCGGATCTTGATAAACTGCCGGTCGGGAACGGCAAGAGCGTCTCGTTTTTTTCCACGGAAGGGATCAGGAAGGGACACGTTAGAGGCAGCCGAAAGCGTCTTGAAATGCTCTTTATGAGTTGGTGGGCCCTGGATCTCTTTGTCGGGGAAGACAAGGCCCTGGGGCCACCGGAAAGCACCGGGGTGGTTTTCTATACCAGTCTGAAATTTTGGAACCGGGCCAAGTCGAACATCTGGTTTTTCGCTAATTTTCTGGATTACTGGGGATGGCGATTCGGCCTACCTGATACTAAACACCCACCAGCTGAAACTGGTGGGTTTAAGATTGCGGACTGAAAGTCCAGCTTTTGACCGGCTAAGCCGGTTTCCGTACTACATGAACCGCAGAATATCGAACAGGTAAGCGTAGACTC
>CBDVDF010000170.1:0-4840 GCA_965372675.1 uncultured Desulfobacterales bacterium | reverse complement strand
CGTTCCGGAAAGCGCCAAGGGCTGGGCAGCGACCATTCTTTTCAATGAGCGTCTCAGGGAGATGTTCGATCAGTTCTACAACCGACCGGACACCTTCTCACTCGGTGTCTGCAACGGCTGCCAGCTCTTCGGCCTGCTCGGCTGGGTGCCCTGGCGCGATATTGAGGCCAGACAGCAGCCCCGTTTTGTCAGGAACGTCTCCGGCCGCTTTGAATCACGCTGGTCGACGGTCAGAATCCTCGAAAGTAAAGCGATCATGTTCAAGGACATGGAGGATCTGGTCTTCGGTATCCATGTCGATCATGGCGAAGGCTTACTGTCATTCCCAGACCAGGCAATAAAAGACAAGGTTTTGAACGAAGGGATGGCGACCATGGCCTATGTGGATGATGACGGCCAGCCGACCGAGAGATATCCGTTAAACCCCAACGGTTCCCCCGGCGGTCTCACCGGTCTCTGCTCACCAGACGGCCGCCACTTGGCGATGATGCCCCATCCCGAAAGGACCTTCCTGGCCTGGCAGGCCCACTGGCTGCCGGAGGAGCTAAAAAAGAGCCTGACCGTCTCACCCTGGCTCAAGATGTTCCAGAACGCCTACGACTGGTGCATGGAGAAGTAAACAATTACCAAGCTGAAGCTGGTGGTTTAATATTGCAGGCTGAAAGTCCAGCTGTTGACCGGTATAGCTGGTTTCCGTACTACATAAACCGCAGAATATTGAATAAGGAATTTCGAATATCGAAAGAGGTAAGGGAGCGCCAGCGACACTCCGAGGCGACCTGCAAGAAGTGCCCTCGGGGTGCGCCCTGCAAGAGATAGCGAAAACTTCGAGTGCCCTCGGGGCGTACTCTCTTAATTAAGTAATCTTCCACCCTTCATTATTCCTTGTTCGACATTCGATATTCAAAAAAAGAATCCGCAACAATAGCGACAACTGCTAGCTTGAAGCTACCCGGCTAAAGACGGGAGCAAGATCGGCTCCCGGTTGAGACTATCAGGTCTGCCAACCCGGCTAATTCTACCGGGATTCGATCTCATCCTGGGAGAGATTGTATTTACCGACCTGCTTGTTCATGATCCCGACTGCGTTGACAAAGATGATCATCGACCCGCGCAGCCTCGGCGGCATCTCATTGAACTGAACCCCAAGGGCGAAGGTTTCCTCGCCATCGATCTCAGTCTTCCTGCACCATGCCACCTTACCCATGATCGTCACATTGATGGTCTCGTCCGGCAGACTGACCCTGAGTTTGGTCTGGCGATCAACGATGTCCTCAACCGGAATATCCTGGTATCTGGGATCAATGATCACACAGGCACCACCGAGGGAGATATCACTTGAGAAGCCCTTGACACTAATGGGGTGACGACCTGGTTCACGATCCAGAATATCCAGGGTCAGGAACACTGAAAGATGCCGGCGCGAAGTTTTCCGGAAGAACTTGTCCGGTTTTTCGCTGTCCGGGATCAGCTGATATTTGATCAGTTTTTTAAGGCTGTTCTTCAGGTCGGGAAATTCCCCGGTCAGGATGAGGAAATCCTGCTTGCCTATCTTCAGCAGTTCAGCATCGCTGACGGCCCTGACCAGGTATGGGGCCGGCCTTTTTACGTCGCAGGGAAAGTCGTCGCCGAAGTGATCATTCGGCTTCAGGAACTGGACAACCGCAAAGCTGTCGGCCTCGCTCTCGGCTGGCGATTTAACCAGTTCCCCGGAGATCACAAAGAAACACGACTCTTCCGGATCACCGGGATGCTGGGCGACCCCATCAGCCTTAACCTTGACCTTCTCCATATAGGAAAGGGTGGCCCGCAGTTCCTTGTATGACATCTTCGCAAAGCATTCGGCAATGACCGAAGTATGGGAATCCTTCCGGCAGAGTTGCGAGTAGAGGACCCGAAAATCATGCGGAGTAGGTCCAACTACTTCCCAGAGCTCAAGCAGGGCGGCAATTGCCGGCAGGGTTTCGCCGGCGGCCATGAAGAGGTCATAGGCCTTGCGATATTTTTTGATGGCGTTGGCGAAGGAATGTTCCTTCTTGAGGAAATCGGCGAACAGCCGGTTCAAGTGCGGGTCATCCGGGTATTCCACCAGGAGTTTCTTGAATTCTTCCGTCTTGTTGATCGTTATCGAGCCTTTGGTAAGGCCCTCGATGATGCTGACGGCCATCTTTTCACTGGTCATGGTTCATCGCTCAATGTTCTGGTTATGAAAGGGGCTCAGAATCTATTGTACGATAAACAGTCTCCCCGAATGAAATTATTTTTGCGCGGGCGGCAAAACCGGCCAAAAAGACCATCTAGTTGCAAGGCTCATTTGAAGTGCCAACAACGACTTATCCCCGCACCATTCAGTTACGGCCTGATCTTGCACTGTCCTTTACGACTGATGACCTTGGCGTACAGGAAGCGTACCTGCTGACGGTGCTGCTTGAGAAAAGTCCAGGCCATCTTGGCCCGGGCCCCGGTAGTACAGTGCAGATAGATTTCCTTATCCGCCGGGATTTCGGCCAGCCGCGCCGCCAATTCTGGTAACGGGATCCGGAGGGCCCCGGCAAAGCTGCCCTTAGCCGACTCTGTGGCAGTCCGGACATCGACGATAACCGCAACATCGCTCTTGCCATCTGCGACCTTCTTAAAATCCTCAATGGAAATCTCCCCCACGCCCAAGCGGCGCTGCCATTTGATCAGGGAGGCGATCTCGCCGCTCTTTACGGGGTTACCCCTCTCGACCCAACCGGCATAACCGCCTGCGACCAGCGAAACCTGGTGGAAGCCCCAACCCCTGATGCTAGCAACAGCATCCTCCTGGTCGCTGCCACTACCGTAAACGATGACCGGAGCCGATTTCTTGGCCGGGAAATCATACTCAGCCTCGGAGATATCGTCGGCGGGAATATTGACCGCGCCGGGAAGATGGCCGGCTTCGGCCTTCTGGCGACTTCTGAGATCAACCAAGACCACATTGCCGTCGGTGACATAGCTATCGGCAGAGAAGAGTTTGCCGCCGCCCTCCTGCCATTCCGAAAGTTCAGCCAACATGACCCTGACGTTTTTATAGCCGTCATCCACGGCCAGGGCGGCCGAATTAGGCCCCAACAGGCAGGTCGAGCCCAGGCAGTAGAAGATCAGCAGTTGCTCCTTGTAGGCCGGCAGACCGGCCAGCTTTACTTCTTTGGTGGCGGTCCAGGGGATTGAAACTGCGGTCGGCAAGTGGGTTTCGGCGTAAAAGTCAGCCGGTCGGCAATCGATCAGCAGATATTTCCCGGTCTGAGATCTATCGCTAACCATCGACAACAGCTCTTCAGCATCGATCTCCGTCACCCCGACCGGGAGCGCTGCCATCACGGGGACGACCTCGAGGGCCATCTTCCCGTTGCCCTCGCCACGATAGCGAAGCAGGACGTTATCGCCTTGAGCCACCTCGCCCAGACCGGCAGTTTCGCCGTCGTAAGGCAGCAGCAGCGTCTTTTCCCCGATCCGCAGAGAGATCAGTTTCGCCTTGTAAGATTTGCCCAGAAAAACGCCCTTCAGTTCCTTGAACTCCTGCCCTGCGACCGCCTGAGGATCAAGTCCGGCCACGCCAGAGGTAAAAATCAGGCACAACAGCAACGGGACCAGGAGAATTGATAAATACTGTCTGCTTTTCAAAAAGATCACCGTATGGATAAAATTGTCATTTAAAACAGCCGCCAGGCGAGCTGGCCCGGATGAAAGAACAAAAACAGCCACAGACTACGATTTATGAAAAAATTTTCAATCCTTTAATTTGGTATGGCTATGCGAATGCGCCCCAGTTCTTTCGTCACAAACTCCCGGCAAAGGTAATTTGGGCGATATTACAAGAAACAAATGACGATGTTATATTTCCCACCCCACCTTCGCACCTAAAGACAAAGATCTATCCTCTTTTATTTGAACATCACAATGTGGTAGAATATCAAAGTTGGGTGGCACCGTAGCACCCGCGACAGCCCTATCGAGTTTTTCATTTTGCAGGAGAAACATCTATGGTATCTAAAAAAAACTGCTGGGAAGTAATGAAATGTGAACGGCAACCGGGCGGCGCCAAGGCGGATGAACTCGGAGCATGCCCTTCTGCCGTCCCGGGAGAGTACGACATGGTTAACAACGGCACCAATGGCGGTCGGTTCTGTTGGCGGATCGCCGGCACTATGTGCGACGGGAAGCCGCAGGGCGATGTTGCTCAGAAAACTCTCAACTGTCTGGGCTGTGATTTTTTCAAACAGGTCTCCTCGGAGGAAGGCCCAGATTTTGTCTTGTCCCCTGCTGAACTGGTGAAAAGGTAAAACCTCGGCCGACCTTTTTTCATTCCAGCTCTTTATTCTTAAAAAAAAGCTTGCTTTCTTTTAGCAACATGCTATAAAGTCCGATCTTATTAGTGCAGTGTCTGTTTGTAGTTGAAAATTACGAAAGAGCTAACCGCACATACCTCAAGTAAGAGGAGTGCGGTTTTTTTGTTTAAGCAAACATGCTGCAACCCGGGCTATCTGTATATGGCTCGGACATTATTAAGCTGGTCCGCAATAGGGACCGCATATTATTAGGAGTAGTAAAAATGGCTGAAGGAACAGTAAAATGGTTTAATGACTCTAAGGGTTTTGGTTTCATCGAGCAGGACGGCGGCAACGACGTCTTCGTACACCACACCGCAATCCAGGCCGATGGTTTCAAATCATTGACCGAGGGTGCCCGTGTAACTTTCGATGTTGTCGAAGGTCCGAAAGGCCCGGCTGCTGAGAATGTTGTTCAGCAGTAAGAACGGTTAAACCGTTGGTTATGCATTGGCCGCCCCCATTTTTGGGGTCGGCCTTTTTTTTGT
>CBDVDF010000169.1:0-4841 GCA_965372675.1 uncultured Desulfobacterales bacterium | reverse complement strand
TTGCCTCCGAGATGGCCGCAAAGATCCTGGGGAGGGCCCTGTAATGAGAAATATAGATCGAATCTGGGGTAAGACCCTGTTACTGACCGTGGCCGTGGTGCTTTGTGCCTCGCTGGCCCATGCTTCCGGCGGAGAAGGCGGGGGGATTCCTAAAGAAAAATGGATGGATCTGCTCTGGCGGACCATGAACTTTGCCGCTCTGCTGGTTATTCTGTTTCTGGCCCTGAAAAAGCCACTTGTCAACGGCCTGAAAAGCAGGCGACAGGGGGTAGTTGAGAAGTTTGACGACCTTGAGGCCCAGAAAAGTGAGGCCGAGAGGATCTATAAGGAATATGAGGCCAAACTGAGCAATATTGATGAGGAAGTGACTTCGATCATCAGTGCGGCGGTTAAACAGGGCGAAACCGAAAAAGTCAGAATAATCGAAGATGCCAACCGGGCTGCCGGCGATATTCAGCGCCAGGCCGAGATGGCTATCCAGCACGAGCTTACCGAGGCCAAGTTACGGTTGCGCAGCGAAATCGCTGAGCAGGCGGTACAGATGGCCGAGGATCTGATCAAACAGAACCTTAAGGCCGCTGACCAGGCCAAGATGGTTGAAAATTATCTCGATAAAGTGGGAGCTATCCAGTGAAAAATACAGTTCTAGCTAAAAGATACGCCAAGGCGCTGTTTCAGGTCGGTAAAGAGGGGGACGCCCTGGACGAGTTCAGCTCGGCGCTGGCCGATATGGCAAAACTCTATGCCGAGGTTCCTGAGGTAGAGGACGGTCTGACCAATCCTCTTTATCCCCAGGATGTTCGTGAGAAAGTAATGGAGAAGATGGTCGAAGCCATGAAGGTATCCGAGCTGATGGCCAATTTCTTCAATCTGGTCGCCCAGAAAGGACGGGCGGATGTGTTGCCGGATATTGCCGAGACCTTCCAGGCTCTGGTCGATGATGAGCGCAACGTCTGCCAGGGCACCGTGGTTACCGCCACGAAGATCCCCGCTAAGTTAAACGACAAGATCAAGGCCACCCTTGAGAAGATCACCGGTAAAGAGGTTGTGGTCACCAATGAGATCGATCCGTCGATCATCGGTGGCATTGTCGCCAGGGTAGGCGATCTGCTTCTGGATGGCAGCATCAAAACGCAATTACAAGATTTAAAAGAATCTATACAAGGGAGTGAATAACGATGCAGATCAAAGCTGAAGAGATCAGTCAGATTATCAAGGGGCAGATCAAGGATTACGAAAACAAGATCGACCTGAGTGAGACCGGCACGGTTATTTCGGTCGGAGACGGTATTGCGCGTGTTCATGGGGTTGAGAACTGCATGGCCATGGAGCTCCTTGAGTTCCCCGGTGGCATTCTCGGGCTGGCCCTGAACCTTGAAGAGGACAACGTCGGTTGTGCTGTTCTCGGTAACGTTGTAGGGATCAAGGAAGGTGATCAGGTCAAGAGGACCGGTAAGATCGCCGAGGTTCCGGTTGGCCCCGCCTTGAGTGGCCGGGTTGTCGATGCGGTTGGTAAGCCGATCGATGGACAGGGTGCGATTGAAACCACTGAAACCCGCAAGATCGAAGTCCTCGCTCCCGGTGTTATCGAGAGAAAAGGTGTTCACCAACCTTGCTATACCGGCAGTAAGGCCGTTGATGCCATGACCCCGGTCGGCAAGGGGCAGCGCGAACTGATCATCGGCGATCGGCAGATCGGCAAGACCGCCCTCTGTGTCGATGCAATAATCGCCCAGAAAGATACGGATGTCCATTGTATCTACGTGGCCATCGGCCAGAAGAAGTCCACCGTTGCCCTGGTCGTTGAGGCCCTTCGTAAGCATGGCGCCATGGAGTACACCACCGTCGTAGCCGCCTGTGCTTCCGATCCTGCTCCAATGCAGTATCTGGCTGCTTTTGCCGGTTGTTCGATGGGTGAGTATTACCGTGACAACGGCCAGCATGCCTTGATCATTTATGACGATCTTTCCAAGCAGGCGGTTGCCTATCGCGAACTTTCCCTGTTGCTGCGCCGTCCGCCCGGTCGTGAAGCGTATCCCGGCGATATTTTCTTTAACCATTCCCGTTTGCTGGAGCGTTCATCCAAGGTTAACGATGAGTTGGGGGCCGGTTCATTGACTGCCCTGCCGATCATTGAGACCCAGGCCGGTGACGTTTCCGCTTATATCCCGACCAACGTTATTTCGATCACCGACGGCCAGGTTTATCTCGAGCCGAACCTGTTCTTCTCCGGGGTTCGCCCGGCGATCAACGTCGGACTTTCCGTTTCCAGGGTTGGTGGTGCCGCCCAGGTCAAGGCCATGAAGCAGGTCGCAGGTACTCTGCGCCTGGATCTGGCCCAGTATCGTGAGCTGGCCGCCTTTGCCGGTTTCGGCTCAGATCTTGATGCTGCAACCCAGGCCCAGCTGACCAGGGGCGAGCGCCTAGTCGAGATCCTCAAGCAGCCTCAGTATCAGCCGCTGTCGATGGAAAAACAGGTAACCATCCTTTTTGCCGGCACCCGCGGCCATCTTGACACTCTGCCGATCGATTCTCTGGCTGACTTCGAGAAAGAGCTTTACGCTCATGTTGAACAGAATGCCCCGGATATCTTCGATACCTTGAAGGAAAAGGAAGAGATCGACGATGCCCTGGAAGACAAGATGAAAAACACCATCTCTGCCTTTGTTGAGTCGTTCAAGGGTGCCAGGGGACTCAACTAGCAGGGGGATGAGCTCTAATGCCTAGTCTTAAAGATGTTAAAATGAAGATCGAGGGGGTCAAGAAGACTTCCCAGATCACCAAGGCGATGAACATGGTCGCGGCCGCCAAATTGCGCGGCGCCCAGCAGAAGATGGAAGATTTCCGTCCCTATGCCGGCCAGTTCAACAGCGCCATGACCAGTATGTCGGCCAATATGGAGACCTCTCTCTTTCCGTTGATGGAGAGCAGGGAAGTAAATTCCGTTGAGCTGATCGTTGTCACCTCGGACCGCGGCTTGTGCGGCAGTTTCAATGCCAATATCATGAAAACCGCCGAAAAGCTGATGGCCCAGCTTGAGGAAGAAGGCAAGAGTGTCTCTGTCGTCTGTGTCGGCAAGAAGGCGGCGGCCTATTTCAAGAAGAGCGGCAAGCTCAGAAAGGCCTATCCGGACATCATGGGCACCTTTCAGATGTTCAATGCCCGGGAAATTGCCCAGGATGCCGCCGCCAACTTCCTGGCCGGTGAGAGCGACGAGGTAAGGGTGGTTTATGGGTCGTTCCTTAGCGTCGCTGTGCAGCGACCGGCGGTCAAACCGCTGTTGCCGATCCAACCGGTGGCAGGGGATGATGAAGAGAGCGCTGCTGCTGATGGTGGTGACTTCATCTATGAGCCGAGCCCCACCGAGATCATGGATGTTCTGTTGCCGCTTTATCTTAATGTCATGGTCTATCATACAATGCTCGAAGTCGGTGCCAGTGAACATGCTGCCAGGATGACCGCGATGGATAATGCGACCAATGCCTGTGGTGATATCGTCACTGAACTGACTATGATCTATAACAAGGCGCGTCAGGCCAGTATTACGGCTGATTTAATGGATATCGTGGGTGGAGCTGAAGCCCTTAAAGGATAGAGAAAAAGATCTTCAGGCCGGCCAGCATCGCTGATCGGACTTGAGATGAGTCAATAAAGCTTAGGAGGCTTGATGTCATATGAGTGAGCAAAATGTAGGGAAAATTGTCCAGGTTATCGGCCCGGTTTGTGACGTGGAGTTTGAGGCTGGTAAACTGCCGGCGATCATGAATGCCCTGACCGTGACCAATCCTGGCATTGATGACAGGGCAGACAACCTGGTTGTTGAGGTTGCCCAGCATCTGGGTGACAACGTCGTCCGGTGCATCGCCATGGATCAGACCGATGGTCTGCGCCGCGGTCAGGAAGTCAAAGATACCGGCAAACCGATCGAGATTCCCTGCGGCAAGAATGCCCTGGGCCGGATCATGAACGTGGTTGGCCGTCCGGTTGACGGGCTCGGTGATATCACTTCTGAGAATATGCGCCCCATCCATAAGCCGGCCCCGGCCTTTACTGACCAGGATACCGAAGTCAACGTTCTCGAGACCGGTATCAAGGTTATTGACCTGCTGGTCCCTTTCCCCCGTGGTGGTAAGATGGGGCTGTTCGGTGGCGCCGGTTGTGGCAAGACCGTTATCATGATGGAGATGGTTAATAATATCGCCATGCAGCATGGTGGTATTTCAGTTTTCTGCGGAGTTGGTGAGCGGACCCGTGAAGGTAACGACCTTTACCATGAGATGAAAGAATCCGGCGTTCTCCCCAAGGCAGCCCTGGTTTACGGTCAGATGACCGAGCCTCCGGGAGCCCGGGCCCGGGTTGCTCTTACCGGTCTTTCCGCCGCTGAGTATTTCCGTGACGAAGAGGGTCAGGACGTCCTTTTCTTTGTAGATAATATTTTCCGTTTCACCCAGGCTGGTTCAGAGGTTTCGGCCTTACTTGGTCGTATCCCCTCGGCGGTTGGTTATCAGCCCACCCTGGCCTCCGATCTTGGCGCCCTGCAGGAGAGGATCACCTCGACCAATAAGGGTTCCATTACCGCTGTCCAGTGTGTTTATGTTCCGGCGGATGATCTTACCGATCCGGCTCCGGCTACTACCTTTGCCCATCTGGACGGTACTGTTGTTCTTTCCCGCCAGATCTCAGAGCTTGGTATCTACCCGGCGGTTGATCCTCTCGATTCCACCTCAAGGATCCTTGATCCCAATGTTGTTGGCGAGGAGCATTATCTGGTTGCCCGCGGCGTTCAGGTCTCTCTGCAGAAATATAAAGATCTTCAGGATATCATCGCCATTCTCGGCATG
>CBDVDF010000168.1:0-4847 GCA_965372675.1 uncultured Desulfobacterales bacterium | reverse complement strand
AAATAAACCCCTCCATCGGAAATATTGATCGTAGTCATTTCCATCCTTATTTCGTGAGGCAATAAAATTAATGCCTCAATTGAAATATTAAATCGCTCATGTTTTCTGTTTTCCATACTCCCCTCCAACTTTATCAATAAAGTAATAAACCCATTTTTCTATTTAAAGGATTTCTGTGGTATTGATCATCGCCCTGTTAGACGCAAACAATATTTCTGCCTTTTTCTTTTGCTTCGTACAGCAGGTTGTCGGCATGTTTGACCATATCCGCCGGGTCAGTACCATCTTCCGGGTAAGTTGAGACACCCAGGCTGGCCGTGACCTTGCCAAGTGGCAGGGTTTCTTCATTTCGGAAAGGGCAGGCCTCTATTCTCCTTCGCAGTTTCTCAGCCAGGAGGTATGCACTGTTCTTGGTTGTTTCTGGCAGAAGGACAACGAACTCCTCTCCTCCATAACGGGCCAGGATGTCTGTTCCCCGGATATTTTTTAAAAGAAGTTTGCTGAGTCTTTTCAGGAGATAATCTCCCTCCGGGTGGCCGTTGTTGTCGTTGTAGACCTTGAAGTTGTCGAGATCCATAAAGATCAGGGAAAACGAATGGTTATGACGTTTAGCCCTGGCAACTTCCTTTATGACACTCTCTTTAAAGAAGCGATGATTGTAAAGGCCGGTCAGTCCGTCCCTGATCGCCATTTCTCTGGCTTCCAGCAGGGCCTTTTCCCTTTCATCCAGTTCACTGGCCATGGTGTTGAATGATTCGGTGAGTTTGCCGATCTCGTCATTTGAACTGCGCTGGACCTTAACATCGAAATTACCCTTGGCGATCTCTTTGGTTATATCGGCCAGTCGGGCCAGTGGGCTGGTTATATAACGGGCCAGGAACATGCTGATTATTGTGGTAATTACCAGCAGGGCCAAGGATGTATAGATCAGGCTGTTAAGCAATTCCCTGGCGGTCAGAAAGGCAGTTGCCTCTGGTATTTGGACACCGGTGATCAGGTCACCGATAGAGGTTCTGGCGAAACCGCCGATCATGTTTTCGTCGTTATACCTGAACTTGACAATGGTGCCGGTACTTTGCTGCTGGAGATCAGACAGATCCGGGAGCCAGTCAGCAGGGGACCGGGCCCATATTTTCTGCATATCTTCGTGGATCAGCAGGTTCCCCCTGGAATCGACCACAAATGAGTCGAAGGTGCCTTTGTCCCTGGTGATCTTCATGAGTTTGTCGAGCCGGATCACGGCCGTGACAATGACCTGTTTGCCGCTTTCCGGGTGATCAGAGAAGATCGAGATCGAAAGGGTGGGCAGGAGTTCGGTGAGGGTAGAATTTTCTATATAGACAACTTCAGAAAATCGGTTTTCTACCGGCACCGGGTTAAGGACATCGTATTGAATTATATCCTCTTTGCTCAGCCCTGCCGCTTCAAGACTGTTCTGGTCATATATATAGATCGGTTCATTCCCTTCCTCATATATCTTGATAGAGATGAACTCCTGGAAATCTTTAAAGACCTGCTGGATCAGGGTGTTTTTGTGTTTACGGGAAGACCCCTGGTCGAAGATCAGGCGGGTGAAAAGCATCATCCGGTCCCGGTAGCCGGTCAGGGTGAAATCAACCTTTTCCGAGATATGCACGGCCAGTACCGAGCTCAGGTCATTGATATATAATGCTTTGTCCTCGTGAAATGTTCTGGCCATTATAAAGGTAATGGAACAGACCACGACAGTGGTCAGTAACAGGATCATCACAAGTATTTTGTACCTTAAGGGAAGACCGGGTAGTCTCCTCATTTTTTCACCCCATAATAGTTAGAGCTTTCTAATAATTCGCTTGGTTTTATAAGTGATGTTGCCGACCGAATCAACTGCTTCGACAACTATTGAGTTCACTCCGGTTTTGAGTTCCAGGTCATATGAAAAGCTGCCGTCGGCTCCGACATTTATCTGCTTACCGTCGATATAGATCTTGGTGTCAGGGTCGGTCTGGCCATACAGAGGGGCAGTGGGAAGGGTAACGACCGCGTCGGGAAAAACGACGGCAAGGATCGGTGGGTCGGTATCCTGACTGACTTTGATCGCCCGGGTATTGCTGTAGATATCGGCATCCTTGCCGGCCAGCGAACAGACCCGCCAGAAATAGTTCCCTGCCTTCAGGTTGCCAAGGGTGAAACTGTTGGTGAAAACCCTTTCCTCGATGAGTGTTTTATAAAAGGATGGATCACCGGCCAGCATAAAATAATATCCGGCTGTGTCCGGCAGCTCGGCCCAGGAAAAAGTGATCCTGGGAGTAAGTTTACGGTAAGTGTATGCCCCCCTGTCCTCCGGGCTGTTCAGCTGCACCGGTTTTGGCAGATTGCGCGGGGCGGTCGGAGCACTGTTGACCCCGATCGAGGTCGTCTGGTTGGCGGTCAATTCCACCTTTTTGCCCTGGGCTTCGATCTCGGCTATACCATCGAATACTACAAAGGTTGAAGTTTCATCAGGGTTGACTTTCACCTTGAAGTCCACTGCTCCGGTCTTGGATGAAGTTGTCTTGATCCGGGCTACCGCGTTCGGTGTTTCCAGTTCGATATATACCGGGTTTTCCTTGGAGGATACGAATCGGCCACGGAACTCGCCGTCTGCAACAACAAGGAAGGATCTCTTCTCATTGTTAAGCAGATCCTCCTTTAGCTCCCTGATGATGATCAGGGAGTTCTCCCGCATGTCGATGTAGCTTTCCTTGTCGAATTCAATCCTTGCCGAGGACCGTTTGTAGGTCTGGATGGCATCGTGGTCGTAAAGGGACATCCCTTCCCGGGCGCTTCTCCACGCTATCGATGAGGCCCGCTTGCTTTTAACCGTATTGTGCGTCTTGGTTAAACTGGCGGCAAGGCGGCTTGAATCTTCAATGCCGGCCTCTTTGTCACCACGGGAAAGTTTAAGGGACCTCTCCCTGGCCTTCGCACCATCTACTGTTACCGAAGAGTCTCTTAGGACAATTGACCCGAAAACGGTCCCTGACGGGAATTGCATGTCCAGAATGACCAGGAAAATTCCGAAGAAGAGCATAACCAGCAGCAGGCTGGCCAGGGCTTCAGCCAGCAGGGTTGCTATGAAGATAAAAAACTTCTTCATATCGGCCTATTCTCCCGCCGGCGATCTGTCCGGATCATATACAATTCTCTATTGGTCATTGTTTCCATTTTACAAACTATTCTGCAGATCAGCTAATATATCGCCTGCATCCTGACGAACCAGCCCTGGACGGAGTAATCATTCTCTGAAAATTCATTATCGGAAAAGTCGGTGAAATTATATCCCAGTCCCAGTCGGGCATTATCCACCACTTCCCACATAAGTTCGGTCAGGAAGCCAGAGCGCTGGTCATCCGCTTCTTCCTGGATCAAAGTGCGGAATTCGGTGCCCAGGTCAAATTTAGCCATGAAGCGGTAATTGAGCCGTTGGATGAAGAGATAGGTGTGACTGGTAAAGGATGGATTGATACCGGTCTCGTCCGAGCTGATCTTCAGAGCGCCATTGCCGACCCATTCCAGTTTCCTGTTAATGTCGTAGCTCCACTCCAGGGAGCCGACATTCCTGGTGATCTTGCTCAAGAGGGGAGCACCAGCAGTAAGTGGATTCTGGTCGATGAGATGGGTGAACCTGGCCAGGCCGTTAAGCCGGTCAGAAGCCACCGGCCGGTAGGCCAGGCCGATACTGAATTCGGTGAATTCCGCTTCGGTGCTGTTGGTCAGGGTGTCTTCGGTGATGCTGTAGCGGTACTTGCCGAGCATGGTCAGATCCTGGTTCAGTTTATACTCCAGGAGGTTGCTGGTCAGATACTGGGTCCTTTCCGTGGCACCTTCCTCGAAACGGACTTCGTTATTGGTCATGGCTTTAAGACCCGGACGCCGGTAAGTGGCACCTAGGGCCAGGGTATGGCGTGAGGTATTGCCAGCGGTTGAACTCAGATCTGCCATCTCCCCGGACATTCTTATTTCCAGGTTCTTGGCCACGGCCAGCTTATTACTGGCGCCGAGCACGGAAACTGCCTGCTGGTTGTTGTCAGTCCGCTGCCACTGATATTCGGAGTAGACCTTGCCGGATTTGCCGACCGGGGCTTCGGTGCCGATTATGGTTGCGCTGGAATGACCGGCCTGGTTGTCAGCTATCCTTTCGCTAATGTAAAATCGCTTGGCACCGATAGCCAACTGGGCCCCGAACTGACCGGAGCTGCCGAGATCTCCCGATGTTGCCCGGGCAGTCAGGTCCAGGAACTCCCTTACTTTGTAATCAACTCCCAGGGTGGACTGGTCGTTGTCGGGCCCTGAGATGGTATGCTGGTGCTCGCCGCTGAGCAGGAGTTTATCGGTAAGTTTATACCTGAGCCTGAGGGCGGCAAGATCGATGGTCTCGGCAATGGTCGGGGCCGGGTTGGTGTGGTCCTGGATCAGGTACTCAGCGGTGAGATCCCATTTCTCCTCGCTATGGGTGAACTGGATCATGCCCCGGCCGATCTTCTCGGCAGTGGCCGGGATTCCCAGCTCATACTTTTCTATATCGTAATGGGCCTTGAGCTGATCGGCATCGGTCAGTTTTATGCTCAAGTTGAGCCCGCTCTTCTCTGAACCCCTTTCCGATGAATTGCCGCTGGAGAGGAAGCCGCTTTCGATCTTCTTGTAATATGCACCCAGCATGGTCTGGCCAGGTTTTTTGAACCACTCGCCGATATCCAGTCCCGCGGAGACCTTCCAGGCGCTGCCGGCCAGAGTCCCGGTCGGGGTTGTGGCCACATAGGTTAGGCCGCCGTCGTTACTCTCATAGGTTGCGGAGTCAAGGCCTGTACTATCAGCGTATTCGAGCA
>CBDVDF010000167.1:0-4886 GCA_965372675.1 uncultured Desulfobacterales bacterium | reverse complement strand
GTTCTTCTCGGTTGAGGAATTTCTCCGGCGACAACTGAGTCCTGAGGATTTTGCCGAGGCCTTCGGGAAGCCCCAGAAATCCAAGGTTCTCTCCCTGGTCGAATTGATCGCACAGGCCCAGAAAAAGACCTCAAAATAATTTCTGAAAAGACACTGGAACAAACAGGGAGCTACTGGCTCCCTATCCCTCTTCTTTAGCCACCAGGACTATTTCGATCCGCCGGTTTTGGGCCTTGCCTTCTGCTGTTTCATTGTCGGCTACCGGTTTATGCTCACCGTAGGCGACGGCGCCGAGGTCTTCCGGATTCAATCCCTGTTCCTGCAGGAATCTGGTGACGTTAATGGCCCGGGCGGCTGATAGTTCCCAGTTGGTCGGGTATTTCCGAGCCAGAGCACTGGAGATCTGGACATTGTCGGTGTGGCCTTCTATCCTGATCGCCTTGTCGCTGACGGTCTTGAGGATGTCGATAACTTTTTGCAGGACTACCAGCCCATCAGCCTTCACTTTTGCCTTGCCAGAGTCAAAAAGGATCGCATCGACCAGGTTAACGGTCAGTTTACCCTTTAACTCCGAGATGGTGACCTGGCCCTTGTCGATCTCGCCTTTCATCTTGTCGAGCAATTCCTCGTAGGTGCTGCTCATTTCCTTGGCCTGCTGTTCTTTCTCCTCGCCGAGCAGCGCCAGCTCGTTCTGCAGTTCGACATTTATTTTGCCGAGCGTATCTATCTCTTCTTCATTGGCATTGATCTGCAATTCATAGTCTGCTTGTTGGTCGGCTATTTTCTGGCGCTGATCGGCAATGATCTCGGAAAGGCTGTCTGATTTGGCTTCAAGGATCAGACTCAACTGTTTGTTGTCAGCCTGAAGTTCGGATCTTTCCAGTTCCAGGGCCTCTTTCTGGTTTCTGAGTTCGTCTTTCTCGTTACGCAGGGTGTTATGGCGGGCCTGTAGGTCGTTGTACTCAGCTTCCAGACGGGTAGCCTCTCCTTCCATTAATTCAAAGGCACTTTTGCTCACGCAGCCGGGGATGGATAAAGCGATGACCATCACTCCGGTGATTACCAGGATTCTTCTTAACATTGCCGGTCTCCTCTTTTGCAGTCGAAATTGTCGGTCTCGTGCCCCAAGGGTTTTGTTTAATCCTCCTTCGGAGTCTATCGCTTACCTGAGGAGGGCATTCCCGTTGGGTATAAAAAGGCATGAGACGGACGGACAGAGCCATCTAACTTGTTGATTGATGATGGCCAAGTTGGTTGATTTGGATTGCTATGCCCTTTGGGTACTTTTTACGAAGCCATCAAAATTCATATCTGTCAGATTGCATTATTGAAATAGAGCTGTCAAAGGATTTAAATCCCTGCCGCCATTTAGGCTTAGGCAAATGGAAAGGTCAGGTAGGTGGTAATGGTTGAATTTTTATGAAAAACTATAATGACAGTTGAGCAAATCATGTTAAATTATTGTGGTCAATAAAGCTGATCCGGGAGGTCAAAATGAGTTTCAATATCAGAAAAGCTGTGCCGGAAGACGGTGCCTTTCTGGCCGACATGATCATTATGGGCGGCCGCAACCATATCTCCAGGGCTATTCTTGAATATCTCCTGGGTGGTAAACCCAATGATTGCATGACATTCCTGCAGATGCTGCTGATCACCAGCTCTCCGCATCTTTTTCATCACAGCTGTTATCTGATCGCCGAAAATAGTGACGGTCCGGTGGCGGTAATGGGAGGTTATGATCCGCAGACTATGGGATACCAGGTTCTGCAAGCGTCCATATCGGAGGTCAGCCCGATCCTCGGTTGGTCCGAGGCAGAGCAGAATATGGTCAAGGATCGTACCGATAAAATGATGCCGTGCATGCCGGCGGTCATTGATGGTGCCTGGATGCTAGACCGTGGGGCTACCAAAGAAGATGCCAGGCGCCAGGGAGCGGCAAGCCAACTGGTCGAGGCAGTGATCGCCGAAGCTGGAGAGAAGGGTTTTAGCAAGGTCCAGGTTAATGTCTATATCGGCAATGAGCCGTCGATAAAACTCTACGAGAAGGCCGGTTTTACGATCGCTGAAGAGAAAGTCGACGAGTTTTTCGAAAAAATGATCGGCGCTCCGGGGATGGTGAGTCTGGTTAAATCTATTTGACCCCGGATACGGATATTCAAGAAGTTGAAAAGCGGCGATGGGAAAATTCCCTGCCGCTTTTTTTATCTTAATTATAGGCGTGGGTCAATATTGCCCGGGCCGCTACAATCAGGAGTGTAGCAGGTCACATTCTTGAACTCGCAATCCTTGTGACAGCTGGGACAGGTATTGGGGGGAGTGGCTGCCGTCAGCAAAAAACCGCAACTACCGCATTTCCAGTAGGTCTGACCACAGCTGGGGCAGAGGTCAACACTACTCGGATCTGGAACAGGCGTCCCGCAGTTAGAACATTTCTTGTCGTTATTATCTGTCATTTCCAAACCTCCTTTATTTAGTTTGCAGAAATTCTTCCTGGTTTCATCATACAATTGATATGATGATTTACAAAAGGGTAATCGGGATAATCTGGACGTATTGCTTGTTAACTTACTGTGGTTTTTCTTGAACCGGCTGGAGGATAGTAGATGAGCCCGAGAACAGCATTGCTGCTGGGGGCCAGTGGCCTGGTTGGTGGTCATTGTCTTAAGTTGTTGCTGGCCGACCCTTTTTATGACAAGGTCATCGCCCCGGTCCGGCGGCCATTGGCGGTTGAAGATGACTCGTTGCTGCAGATCCAGATCGATTTTGACAGGAGCGAGGAGCACGCAGCTGAGTTTCGGGCAAATGATGTCTTCTGCTGTCTGGGCACCACGATCAAGAAAGCCGGATCGCAGGATGCATTCTCCAAAGTAGACCTCATATATCCCAGCCGCTTTGCCGAGATAGCTCTGGCTAACGGGGCCGACCAGTTTCTCCTGGTCAGCGCCGTCGGCGCCGATCCGGATTCATCGATATTCTATAATCGAGTCAAAGGCGAGGTAGAAGAGGCTGTGGCACATTATGATTTCGACACATTCCATATTTTCCGGCCATCGCTGCTGTTGGGGAAACGGCGGGAAAACAGGCTCGGCGAGAGATTTGCCATGCAGATGAGCAAGTTGCTGTCATTTGTCCTGGTCGGGCCCTTAAAGATGTATCGACCCGTTGAGGCTGAAGCTGTCGCTTTCGCCATGGTTGAGATCGCCAAGGAAGGATGGCAGGGCAGGCACGTGTTCAGTTCCGAGATGATCCGCTCGATATATCAGGCTTCAACAACAACAAGAGTCTGATTCTATTGGCTGCGCTACAGTCGTTTGCCAGAACAAGGAGGCGCAATGAAACCGGTAACTGTTATTGTCGTGATCTTTCTGCTGCTGATCTCAGCCATGCACTTGCTGAGAATCCTTTTCGAGTTTGAAATAACCGTCGCCGGGGCGGTAATGCCGATGTGGCCCAGCATTGCCGGTTGCATCGTACCCACCCTGTTGGCCGGCCTGTTATGGCGGGAGAACCGGAAGTAATTTAATTCCAGGAATGTTGGCAAAGCAGCTCAGGAATCTAACAGGGTTGCTACCGCATTTTTTAAACTTTCGATGTTATATGGTTTCGCCAGCACTCCGCTAAAACCGAAACTATGGAAATCTGACATTATCTGGTCGTTGGCATAGCCGCTGACCACGATGGCCTTGACCGCCGGATCGATCTCCAGAAGGGTTTTAATTGTTTCCTTGCCACCCATGCCGCCCGGGATGGTCAGGTCAAGCATTACCGCATCATAAGGTTCTCCAGCTTCCATAGCTTCCGAATACAGGGCCAGGGCGTCGTTGCCGTCTTTTGCGGTTTCAGCCTGGTAGCCGAGGTGAGTCAGGATGTCGACCGCCACCGCCAGGATGGTTTCTTCATCGTCCATGATCAGGATCCGGCCGCCACGATTTTTCAGAGTTGCCTCTTGATGAGTGTTCGACAGGGGGGGCTGCCCAGTGACCGGCAGGTAAAAACAGAATTTTGCGCCGCTACCGGTATCCGATTCGGCAGTCAACAGGCCGCCATGATTTTTGATTATCGAATGGGCGACAGCCAGGCCCAGGCCGCTGCCGCTTTTTTTTGTTGAAAAATAAGGGTCGAAGATCTTCGGAAGATGATCTGGCGCTATTCCGGAGCCGTGATCTTCAACGGCTATCCGCAGGTATTTCCCCGCTTTTAGAGGTAGTCCGTCATCGTCGTTGAGATCCAGACAGTCACCTTTTATTGTCACGGTGCCGCCGTCTAACATAGCCTGCTCGGCATTCCTGACCAGATTCTGCACCACCTGGCTGATCTGCCCTTCATCGATCAAGGCCGCAGGAAGATCTACCGGCAGTTGCAGGTTGCTGCTGACGTTTGAACCGCTCAGGCTGAAGGTTGTCGAATCGGCAACCAGTTCATTGATAAAGGCCGGTTGCTTTACCGGGGTGCCGCCCCTGGAAAAGGTTAGTAACTGTTGGGTAAGGTTTTGGGCCCGTTCAGAAGCTTTCTCGGCATTGGTCAGGTTTTCAAGGATCTTTGCGTCTATATCGCCTGAAGACTTTGCCATTGAGATATTACCGGTGATCACGGTCAGCAGGTTGTTGAAGTCATGGGCGATACCGCCGGCCAGGAGACCGACCGACTCTAGTTTCTGCAACTTCTGGAGTTCCTGGTCAGCCAGGAGTTTATGGGTGATATCCTCGAACATGACAGCCGCCATGGCCGGTTCGGTCTGGAAGACACTTACTTTGTATACACCCTCTATTTTTTGGTCCTTAGTCTTTAATAAATTTACCTTGTTTTTATTTCATTTTAGACTATTTATTCATCTAAATTTTTATAAAGTATTTTTGGATTTTTTTTATATCTGGAAGGGAAAATGA
>CBDVDF010000166.1:0-4916 GCA_965372675.1 uncultured Desulfobacterales bacterium | reverse complement strand
CAGGGTCATTGTTGCGCATTTCAGGAAACTGCGGCCCGGGGAAATATCGGCTTCCATGTCGGTAACTGTAGCTGACCCTGCAACTACCAGGTCCGGGAATGATAACTTGCCGCTACCGCTGACCAGACCTTTCTGAAGGGAGGATGGCGTAAAAAAGGCCAGGATGGGCCTGAAGGAGATGATCGGGAGATCCCGGGCCTGGAATTGCAGCTCACCGGCCAGCGGGTCGAGGGATAATTTGCCGGCCAGCTTCAGGCTGCCCTGGCCGTTAACCGTCGAGGAAATTACGACCCGGCGAGCACTGGCCGGGCTGGAAGATAATCCGCTGGCATGGATCTCGGCCTGGTCCATAACGAGCAGGTCGTCAGCGAAGTTTATGACGATCTCTGAGTTCTTGAGTTCAAGACTGCTGGCGACAAAGGTCAGGCCGTCGCGGCCAGCGGCTCCCGGGGCATGGGTGCCGGAGGCCGGAATGGTTATTTTCGCGGCCGCGCCGCTGATCTTGTCCAGGCTCAGTTGATGATTCTTTCTTGCATAACTGATCCCGGTAATATGCAGCTCAGGGGCATCGAGCTCTCCCTGGCCAGGATGCGCAACATAGAAGTCTTGCAGGGAAATTCTTGTCAGTTGCCAGAGGTCACCTGACGGCTTGATCTTGACGGAGAAAGAGGCCTGCCCGAGCAAAGCAGTCCCTGCCGTCCCATAGGAAGTCCGCATTTTGTTTATAGAGCCATCTCCCTCCAGGCGGATGGAGGGTTGGCCGGTGTTGTTAACGGCAAGAAAGACTGTGAGGTCAATGTCCATTGAGCCCTGCTCCACTCGCAGATCTCCAGGGGGCAGGTAGGAGGTCAGCACGGCCAGATCAATATTGTTGAAAACGAGATCAAAGCTGGTTTCGCTCGATTGTTCGGTGCTGTTGCTGCTTTTCCCGGCGGAAGTTGTCGGGATGCCGTTAATGATCGCCGAAAACTTCGGCCTGATAAGATCCCGGCCGGTAGCGGTTGCTTCTGCAGGTTTTGGGAGGTTACTGAGGATCGGCAGGGCCAGGGATATCTGCTCTGCCTGCTGATAAGTACCGTTCAGCAGGTCCTCGAAGATGATCTCGCTGTTCCGCACGGAAATGTTTTCCAGGGAATATTGTATTTTTCGGCCATTTTGGCCCGGCAGATGATCAAGCAATTTTGCCAGGGCTTGGTCGGAGCCGGGCTGGCGGATAAAATGGATGAACAGGCCGTCGATCAGCACCTCCTGACAGATAAAAGCCCTTTTGAGCAGGGAGGCCGCATCAAGATCAAGGCGCAGTTTGTCGATGATCAGCAACGGTTGGCTGTCAACCTGCCCTCCTGCACTGTTACGGAAGATCGCCAGATCGGAAATAGTCAGGACCAGATCGTAGGGGTTAAAGCGGGTATTGCCGATATTGATCGTGTGGCCCGTTTTTTCGGTCAGGAAAAGGGGCGCGGCTCTGGTGAAAAATCCGGGTAGAATAAAGAAACCGATCAGGGAATAAAGGAGCAGCAGGATGGAGGCTGTTTTGAGCAGAAACCGGATGGGGCTGGTCCTGTTGATCTGCTGGTGGTCGGAAGGAGGAGTGGTCATGCTTTGCCGTTGGGAGCTTATTGAACTTGCTACAGTTTTGCGGCTATGTTAACCTTGATCTCCAGTCAAATCAATAAGATAAATAACTGCCGCCAGGCACTATTCCGGAACCGGATCTGTTGCTGGCGGTTGGCTTTCTAACTCTGAAAATGGCTCTTATTAACTATATCAGATCGATTGTTGTCCTGCTTTTTGTGGTGCCCGTGGTCACCACGATCACTTGTCTCTGGGTGATCATCGGCAGGTTACTGCTCCGCAAGTCGACCAGAGAGATCAAGGCTGCTCCTCGCTGGTGGAGTCGGACGATCAACAGATGCAGCGGCGTCAAAGTCCAGGTTGAAGGGATGGACAATCTTGAGGATGACAGGCCCTATATCTTTGCCGCCAACCACCAGAGTCAGTTCGATATATTCGCCCTGGATGGTTTTCTGATGGTCGATTTCAGATGGCTGGCCAAGAAGGAGCTGTTCAGAATTCCCCTGGTTGGCTGGGGCATGCTTCTGGCCGGCAGTGTGCCCATCGATAGGTCTCGGGGGCGTCAGGCCTTGAAGAGCCTTGCGGAGGCGGCCAAGCGTATCGCCGATGGGACCTCGGTGGTCATCTTCCCGGAAGGGACGAGGACCCTGGATGGGAATCTGCAGCCCTTTAAGTCCGGGGCAATGTACCTGGCGATCAAGTCCGGAGTGGATATCGTCCCGGTATCGATCACCGGTGGTTTCGATATCCTGCCTAAAGGCCGTTTCCTGACCAGGCCGGGGTTGATCAAGATCCGGATCGGCAAACCGGTAGCCAGTAGTGACTACAGCCTTAAACAGAAACAGGAACTGGCCGACCTGCTGCATGAAAATGTTGCCGATCTTATTGGGGCAGGCTAGTGCCGCATAAACCATAAACCGCCGCATCTCGGAGTCTTCGCTACCTACTTGTTATTTAGCGCGCCAACCGCGTTACGACTTTTGTTACATAGCAGAGCGCCGTTAGTCGCGCCTCGAAGGTCTCGTAAACTCGCTATCTGTTGGCACGCTAAATCTCTGCGCAATATTGCGCCACTTTATGTTTTACGAGGCACTAGTGCTGATCAACCGCTGAGCAGTTCCAGGGTTTTTCGGGCCGGATCCATTACCGCGCTAAGACCCAGAGGCATGGTCATATTTCTGGCCCCATGTCCGACCGGGAACCCTCCCCAGAGCGGAATTTCACTTCCGGTCAGGGTCAGGGCCCTTTCCCAGACCAACTCTGTCCACTCATCCTCTTGTCCGTTGCTGCCGGTGAATGTGCCGATGATCAATCCGGCCAGTTTCTGCAGCTGCCCCGCTGCCGATAACTGGGTAAGCATCCGGTCAATTTTGTAGGCCTCTTCCCCGACATCTTCGATAAATAGGATAGCCTTGTCCAATAAAAGTTCGTAGGGGGTGCCGAGCAGGTGGGTAATGGTGGTCAGGTTGCCGCCTAACAAGCGTCCCGTGGCGCGGCCGCCGGTCAGGATCTCGATACCATCGTCCTGGATCTTGGTCACCGGGCCGCGCAGGGCCTCTATAAATGATCGTTGTGAATCTTCATTACTGCGGGCCAGGGTGGTCAATACCGGGGTGTGATAGGTAACGATACCGGTTCTGCGCTGGATCTCGTTGAGCAGGACGGTTATATCGCTGAATCCGGCCAGGATCTTGGGGGTTTTGGACAGTTTGTCAAGGTCAAGTAAGGGCAGGAGGCGCATCGAACCATAGCCGCCTCTCATTGCCAGCAGGGCTTTAACCTCCGGATCCAGCCAGGCCTCGGTAAACTGCCTGGCCCGGTCCTTGTCGCTACCGGCCAGATACCCTTCGCTCGCCAGTTCCTCCGGTAGCTTGACCCGGAAGCCGGCGTTTTCCAGGATCGTCAGGCCGGCGTCGGCTGCTTCCTGGTCTTTGAGCGGTCCGGCCGGCGAGATCAGGGCGATGGTATCGCCGCTGACCAGGCGGGGAGGAATAACGGTTTTATTTTCGATTTCGCTCATGGAGCAGGCGTAGTCCTTCCAGGGTAAGCATCGGTTCGACCGATTCGATCGAAGGAGTGTGGGGGGCGATCAGGGCAGCCATGCCGCCGGTGGCGATGACTTTCGGTTTTTCCGGGGCCATTTCCTCTTTTATCTTGCGGATAAGTTCTTCGACCAGACCGCTATAGCCGAAAAGAACTCCTGACTTTATCGCGTTCACGGTATTGGTGCCGATGGCCTTCGGAGGAGGGGAGGTGATGTCCACCTTGGGCAGTTTGGCCGCTTTTTGGCCCAGGGCTTCAAGGGCGATGGTCAGACCGGGGGTGATGATGCCGCCCAGATATTCTCCCTTTCCCGATACGCAGTCGAAGGTGATCGCGGTGCCGAAATCGACGATGATCAGGGGTCTATGGTATTTATTGAAAGCCGCCACCGAGTTGACGATCCGATCGGCCCCGACTTCGGCCGGATTGTCGATCATGATCTTCAGGCCGGTATCAATGTGTCTGGATACCTGCAACGGTGCGAAGGAGAAGAGATCCATCGAAAGATTCCGCCAGGCGGCCTTGACCTGCGGGACCACACTGGCGATGATCATATTTGATATGTCGGTGAACTTGAGGTTCTTCAGGGTGAAAAGGCCGTGCAGCATCGTCGCCAGTTCATCAGCGGTGTTGGCATGATCGGTCCTGACCCGCCAGTGGCAGATCATGGTCTCTCCCTCGAACACTCCAATAACGGTGTGGGTGTTTCCGACATCGACGGCTAATAACATGATGGTTCTCCATGGTCATAATTATCCGTATCCTCTAAAAAAACTTACTGAAAAGAGCCGGATATGTCCAACCTTTTACTGGCCCATAATCCACCGCCTAAATGGCAAGTAAATTGAAAGATTTGAAGTTTTAAGTAATTATCCATGTGTACCACACCGTTTTATCATCAATAAGGGCCATTTAGTCCCTTCGGGTCAAACAATATGGCCGCATCCGGAGTCTCCCGTCGGTCGCTACCTGCGGCGTCGACAAGTCGTTGATATCACAGCAGGATCGCCGCGGCAGCAAGTGCACTGCTATCAACATCCTTGCCTTCTTGCACCCAGGGCACTCGGAGTGTCGCAGGCTCCCTTACCTCCTTCGGGCGCATCTACGGCCATCTTGTTTGACGGTGAATCATGGTGGCGTAAATCCCAAAGTGTAGTTAATTAAGAAGAAAGGGAGACAGCTAATGGCTAAAGAAAAAAGAATTCCATATTCGCAGCGCCGTAGAGGTGGCAAAGATTTCAAGTGCCATTGCTGTAAGAAGGTCTTGCCGTTCTGCTGGAACTGTCCCTGCGGTTTTC
>CBDVDF010000165.1:0-4921 GCA_965372675.1 uncultured Desulfobacterales bacterium | reverse complement strand
TTACCAGCACCTTCCTGTAAGACCTCGATCAACTGGGCCTTGGTCTTTTTACTTACCCCGGTGATCCCGGCGGCAGCACATATCTCTCGAAGTTCCAGGTTGGTCTTGCCGGCCAGATCATCACTGGCGGCAGCCTCGTCTCCAGACCCTTCTTCATGGTCACTGCCACTATCCTCTTCCACCTCTTCAATATCCGGCGAGGGAACCTTTGCAGCGGCCTTGATCAACGTCTCGGCCATGCTTTCATCTATCCGATCCAACTCAATCAGGTCAGCCACCGGCGCATCGGCCAGTTCACCGGAGGAAGTGACCCCGGCATCATAAAGCTGCTCAGCCAATTTGTCATTAACTCCTTCCACCGCCAGTAACGACTGGTAACCAGCTTCCATGAACTTGGCATATTTCTCTTCGCTCTTGACATCAATATTCCAACCCAGCAGTTTGGATGCCAACCTGACATTCTGCCCCTGGCGACCAATCGCCAAAGAGAGTTGGTCATCGGCAGCTACCACCAGCAAGGTCTTGCGCTCCTCATCTACTACCACCATCGAGATCTGAGCCGGTGCCAGGGCGTTGGAAACAAAACGGGCCGGATCCGGACTCCAGGGCACGATATCGATCTTTTCTCCCTGAAGTTCCTGGACCACGTTCTGGACCCTGGATCCCTTCATGCCGACACAAGCTCCAACCGGATCGACGTCAGACTCGGAGGAAGAGACCGCGATCTTGGCCCGTGAACCGGGTTCACGAACAACACCCATTATTTTTACCACACCCTCTGCTATCTCCGGGACCTCCTCGGTGAAAAGCTGAGAGAGAAATCTATCATCGGTCCGACTCAGTACCAGCGGCGATTCCTTGGTGGTCTGCTTCACTTCGAGGAGGTACGCCCTGATCCGGTCTCCCTGCCGATAAGAGCGCCTCGGCATCTGCTGACTGGCCGGCACGATAGCATCGGTACGACCCAGATTAACGATCAGTTTGCCGCGTTCGAACCTTTGGACAATGCCGTTGATGATCTCTCCTTCACGTCCCTTGTACATCTCATAGATCACATCACTTTCGGCTTCTTTCATCTTCTGGATGATAACCTGTTTGGCAGACTGGGCGGCGATCCGGCCCAGATCGGCCACATCGTCCATCTTGGAACCGATATCGTCACCAAGCTCAACCTCTGGGTCCAGACCGGTAGCTTCCTCGAGGGAGATCTCGGTATGATCATCCTCTACTTTCTCAACAACGTTGCGGAACTGAAAAAGCTCGATCTCACCCAGCTCTTCATTAAAAACGACCTCCATATCCCGGCGCAGGCCGAATTTCTTCTTGGCCGCCTGCATAACCGCCTCTTCCAGGCCTTCAACGAGCAGCTCTTTGTCGATACCTTTGTCCCGACTGATCTGGTCAATAACTCTGCTTAATTCGGAAAACATAATAATCTCCACGAAGACTTTACTGTTCCGGCCATCTTGACCGGAGACACGACTTAATATATCAAGATTTAAAATTCAATTACCAGTCTTGCCTTTTTTATAAGATCGAGAGGAACAGCCTGCCCCTCTCCTGCAACTTCAATAAAAACCTTGCCATCACCAACTTCGCCGATCAGACCGATCAACGGCTCGGAACTGTCGAGCAACACAACCTTCACCTTCTGGCCACGGTACCTGACAAAATCCCGCTCGCTAGTGAGCTTCCAATCCAACCCCGGCGAAGTTACTTCTATACTATAGGCACCACCGATCAGGTCTTCCACTTCCAGAAGATGGCCAACCTCCCGACTCACTCGCGCACAATCATCAACATTGACCCCGGACGATCTGAAGACAACGATCCTCAGCACCTGTCCGTGCTGCTCTTTTCTGAACTGTACTTCGACCAGTTCATAGCCTAGATCGGTAACGATCGGCTCGGCAAAGGCACTTACCTCACAGACTATCTGATCCTGATGTTCTATGCCAAAACCTGTCATATATAAAAAAAAAAGCGGGCAACCAGCCCACTTTCCCTTTAACAGAAAAGATTTCAAACGGCTGCGCAGCTTACTAAGCGCAACCAATTCCGCCGAACCGGCTAATAAAACTACCGGCAGAGGGAACCCCTTAACAGCGCCGCGACCTCAATTCATGCCACAGCGACCAGCCTAATAAGACTGGAGCGGGAAACGGGGTTCGAACCCGCGACCCCAAGCTTGGGAAGCTTGTACTCTACCAACTGAGCTATTCCCGCACAAGAGGAGCAATATACTGAATAACCCAGACATGTCAAGGGGATAAAAAGAAGCTGGCCAGCCGGAACAAGCCGACCTCAGAGCAGAGAAATCGGTCCCGGCCGGCAGGGAAAAAAGATGGTCAGAAAACAGCAAGTAAGCTTCCGGATCCGCCCCTGGTTCAGAGAATGGCTCGAACTGCCTGGGTCGCCATTTCCAGCAATGTTGTCGGGGCAACTCCCATGGCAACAATGACCAGCAGCAGCAGGACACCGACAAATTTGACCGACCCGCTGATCTCAATGGCACTTTCTTCACTCTCAGAGGTAGAACAATAAGCGACCCTGACCACCGATAAATAGTAATAGATGGCAATGGCGGTATTGATCGCCGCCATTATGACCAGAGGGAGATGGTCGGCCTTCAAAGCACCGGCCAGCAACATGAACTTACCAATGAAACCGACAAAAGGCGGGATCCCGGCCAGGGCAAGCATGGCGACTGCCAGGATAAGCGCCATCAACGGTGCTCTCTGGTGCAGCCCGGACAGGTCATCGATCAGCAGATTCTCACCATCTCTGGCAACATTGCAGATGACCAGGAAAGCGGCCAGGTTCATAACCACGTAACCGACTATATAGAAAATCGAAGAGGCATAGCCGGATTCCTTGAAGAGCAGAATGCCGAGCATCACATAGCCGGCATGGGCAATAGCGGAAAACCCCAGCATTCTCTTAAGATCTTTCTGGACCAAGGCCAGAAGGTTGCCATAGAACATCGAAACAATCGCCAGCACCGAAATAAGTCCGGTAACGGTCTGGCTGTCCGGCAGGAACAGGACTGCAGCGCGAATGAGCAGAGCAACCGCTGCCAGTTTAGGCACCGAGGCAATAAAGGCAGTGGTCTCATTGGAGGCACCCTGATAAACATCCGGCAGCCAGAAATGAAAGGGGAAAAGGCCCAGTTTAAAAAAGAAGCCGGCCATGAACATGGTTATGCCGACGACCGCAGCAGGCGTGGCCCCGATGGCATGCAACTTCGGCAGCAGTTCGGCAAAGTAGGTTGTACCGGTCAGACCAAACAGGTAGCTCATCCCGAACAACATGATGCCGGTCGCCATCACCCCGAAGAGAACATACTTGGCGGCCGATTCCATCTGGGTCCGAACACCGGTAGTGTCATCACGCATCGCCACCAGCAGATATAGTGCGAAGGAAGAAAGTTCAAGGGCAACGAAAAGAGACAGAAGTTCGACAGAACTGACCACCATCATCAGTCCCAAGGTGCTGAGCAGCAGGAACAGGTAGTACTCAGGCTTCACCTCCTCGTTGATCGAGCGGAGATCCTTGCCAAGCAGGACCACGACCGCAAAGGCTGTAACCACCAACAACTTGAAGAGCTGGGAGAAAAGATCGATCTTGTAGGCTGCATAGAACAACTCCCCCTCACCGAAGAAGGTAAAAGAGGTCAGGACAATGGCGCCGACAGAAATTATCAGAGTACAGAACCTGGCGGTCCGGCCGCTGCCATTAAATATGGAGACCAGGAACAGGACAAGACTGCCGAGCAAGATCCACAATTCAGGGATAAACAACATGCGTTCCATTTTTCACCTTCTCGAATATTTATTCTCTACCGATCCAATCTCAGGGGAGAAACATCTCGGCCATGGTGATGGGCATTTCCACAGCTGTTGAAACCTGGGCGATCAAGTGAGAGACACTGGTATGCATTACTTCAATAAAAGGCCCCGGAGAAAGCCCGATCCAGAAAACAAAGACCAGCAGTGGTGCCAGCGTGACGATCTCGCGCATATTCAGGTCCATAATGCCGGTATGATCAGGGTTATTCACCCCACCCCAGACCACTTTCTGCAACATCCTCAGCATATAGGCGGCGGCCAGGACTGCGCCGGGAATAGCACAGGCGGCGATGACTTTATACTTGGTGAAGGCGCCGACCAGGATCATGAATTCACTGACAAAAGAGTTGGTCCCGGGAAAGGCAAAGGACGACAGAGAGAAGAAGGCCAGGAAAGTCACATACCAGGGCATTAACTTGCCAACCCCGGCCGCATCGGACAGCTCCCGACTATGAGTTCTCTCGTAGATCATCCCGACACAGAGGAACAGGGCGCCGGTGGTGATCCCATGGTTGACCATCTGTAAGATCGCCCCTTCTATACCGTTGGTACTGACCAGAAAAATACCCAGGGTCACAAAACCCATGTGTCCGACACTGGAGTAGGCGATAAGTTTCTTCATGTCATGCTGGGCCAGGGCGGTGAATCCGCCGTAAAGGATCCCGGCGATCGACAACCAGAGAATGTAGGGCATGAAGGTAATGGTCGCCTCCGGGGTGATCGGCAAACAGAAACGCAGGAAGCCGTAGGTTCCCATCTTCAGCAGGATACTGGCCAGAATGACACTACCGGCGGTCGGCGCCTCAACATGGGCGGCCGGCAACCAGGTATGGAACGGGAACATCGGCACCTTGATCGCAAAGGCCAGAAAAAAGGCCAGGAAGACCAGGGTCTGGAAAAGGGTCGAATACTGCTGTCCCATCATTGCCGGGATACTGAAAGAGCCGGTCTGCAGATAAAGGGCGATAATGGCCACCAGCAGCAGGACCGAACCGGCCAGGGTATAAAGAAAGAACTTGGTCGAAGCGTATACTTTGCGGGGACCGCCCCAGATGGCGATCATCAGATACATC
>CBDVDF010000164.1:0-4933 GCA_965372675.1 uncultured Desulfobacterales bacterium | reverse complement strand
ACCCCGGAGAGGAAATCCGTGCTCACCACGTCGAAAATAACGTCTTCATTGTGCCAGCGTGCCAGTTCATTTTCGACTTCTTCCGGTGAGACGATATTCGGCAGGTTGGCGAACAGGAAGCCCACGTTGGGCGGGGTCCGGTCGATATTGATGCCCCCGAGTTGCGCAACCGTGGTCAATCCGGCCTGGTCGGTAAAGGTGTGGCTTGCGACCTGTCCGGCACCTTCCTGGTCCACAATTACTACCACTTCGGGATCACCCTTAAGACCCGAGGTGGCATCGGTTGCTGTAAAGGTTACAAGCACTGCCTGGTTGGTCCAGTCCGTATCAGGGGTACGTGAAGCGGTATAGGAGGGAGGTGTCGTGTCGCGCCAGATGGTGATGCTGGCCTCTGATTCTCCGCCTTCGGTGGCGGCCCGGCAGGTCAGAGTGATACCAGAGGTGTCGGTGGAGATGATTACCTGATCGCAGCCGGAAGACTCAATAATCTGGCCCTCGGCAGAGATATCCCAATCGACGGTCACATCGGAAACGTACCAGCCGTCGGCCCCTTCAATACCGTCAACCACCGGCATGATCAGCGGCGGCGGCACATTGTCTCTGTTGTCGATCTTTGCCCACATACGGAGAAAGGCCTCAGCGGAATGGAACATCGGCTCGAGGTCAACATTTTCGAAATCCTTGTATTTCTCGTATTTTGCCCCATACTCGGCCTGACATACCTCAGGAAAAGGCAAGGTCTGGCACATGTCCAGGTTAGCCTTGGCGGTAAGGGCCAGCTCTTTAAGGTTTCTGACATCGGCCAGCAGATCGGGCATCAACCCTACGTGGGCATAGCCGTCCTCGTTGAAATCGAAAACCCGGCTACCGGTCTGCTGTTCATGAAAAACACCTGTCACTCCCGGCTCAAAGGCGGCATACGGGTAGACAAGCCTGGATTCTTCATCGTCCGAGCAGTCTCCTTCCTCTTCATTTATTGCGCCTACCCCGAAACGCGGGCCGGTCTGCTGCAGGAAGGCGCCAAAGTCGGAGAGGATGCCGATGCCGGGGTACTTGTCGTCGGGGGATTTTTTCATCAGCTCTACTATCTCGTTATAGCCCTTGATATGATAGACCCCGTCCTCATCTCGGTAGTTGTGATTGCCGAGGACAAAATCCTTGCTGGTATTGCACCGTCCGCGTGCCATGTTGACCCCCACTATGCCGCCAAGATCCCTGATGCGTTTGACCTGGGATACAGTCCGTGATGCTTCGGTGATGGGGGCCTCATCGCTGGTCACGACAGGATGGCCAGAAATGAGCGGATAATTCTCTTTCTCGGCAATCTCCAGCACCCGGGCCAGGGCCTTTAGCGACAGGTGGTCGACATCGATGATTATCTTGTTGTCCATCAGTGCTTCTATGAGAATTTCTCCTTCTGCGGTCAGTCCCAGGGAATTGCAGTCGCTTTCCCTGGTGAAGGCAGCCCAGTCCGGCTGGCCATAGAGAAGGGTCAGGGGGCCATAGATCAGGCTTAACGGATTGTCCAGGTCTAAGGGCTTCACCTGATAGGTGTAGCCTAATTTGAGGACATCATCGTCCGGGGTGGGATCGTATTTCAAGATAGATTCACCGGATTTTGGAATCCATTCACCTGTGGGGCTGTATTCATCCGAGGGGCATTCCTCGGGCTGGATGATCCCGCCGGTGGCAAAAAAGCTGGCATAGGAAAAGATGTCGCGATATAGGGCATTGCCTGAAAACTTGTTGTCGAAGAGGTGGACCGGGAAGATAAACCGGACACCATCATTATAGTATTTTTCGACCTTGGCACGTATATAAGAATCATCACAGAAATCGACGCCGGGCTTGCAGTCAAAGAGACTGTCCAGCTCCATACTTATGATAACGGCCATCTTGCCATCTTCAATGATCCGGCGGGCCTGCTGGGCCGAGTAGGCTATGCGGTACCAGCCTTTACCAGGGCCGCCCGACAACCAGTCGACATATGTTTCCAGGTCCTTCATGGCCTGGATCTGCATGTCGGCAGTGTACATATCATCACAACTGAAGGGCTCTTCCACTGGTACGTTATACTCGTCGTTCGGCTTCTGCCGCTTTCTTGACAGTTCGCAGAGGATCTCGTTGTTGACGGCAAGGTTGACCAGCAGACGCTGACCGGCCTCGTAGGAACGTTCCAGCCACTTGTAATACATCTGCTGATGGCCGCCTTGTTCAAAATTAGGCCATCCCTCGAAGGATCCGGTGCCGTTGTTGTTATGCCACAGTGGATAGGTGTTGGTGGAAATGTTGTTGGTCAGGCCATAGATCGCCTGTTCCACCGGGCCTTGTCCGTGAATGTGGTAACCTCGGGTATCAAAGGTCCAGGCCACATCCGGGGTGACAAAGGGGTCGTAGATTGGAAAATCCCAGGTATAGTCACACCAGGCCAGGGCCGAGTTGACCCCGCGCCAGTCAAAGGGCGAACCCCAGAACATGGTGCCGCCATAAGCGAGGTTGGCAAACTGGTGCTCATGGAGATCGGCCCAGCCCCAGACAGGCTCTCCCGGTGTCTGTTTGGGCACCACCACAGTGCTGTTAGTGGTGGGTTCGGCCGAGTACCCAGAGTAGGTGCAGATTCCGAGGAAGTTGCGGAAACCCGGGTCACATGGGGGCTCGTCCCAGCATAGTCCCTGTAAATTGCCGCCGCAGGGAGTACAGATCCCCAGGACATTGTTGGTGCGGTCATCACACTGTGTGCCGCTCCAGCAGGCCCCTTCCCAGTCAGTGCCGCAGGGGGTACAGATTCCGAGAATATTGTTGTTACGGTCATCACATGGTGCGCCGTACCAGCAGACCCCCTCCCAGCTGTTGCCGCAGGGGGTGCAGATTCCGAGAATATTGTTGGTGCGGGGATCATTACACGACGGCAGGCAGGTGCCGAGGATATTGTTGTATCCGGGATCACAGGGGGTGCCGTTCCAGCAGACTCCTTCTAAACTGCCGCCGCAGGGAGTGCAGATCCCGAGGATATTGTTGTTGCGGTCATCGCAGGCCGGCGTAGCCCAACAGGCCACCTCCCAGCTGCTGCCACAGGGGGTACAGATCCCGAGGATGTTGTTGTTGTCCGGCTCACAAGCCGGTGCATCCCAGCAGGCCCCTTCCCAACTGCTGCCGCAGGGAGTACAGATCCCGAGGATATTGTTATTACCTTCATTACAGTAAAGTCCCCAGCAGGCCACCTCCCAGCTATTGCCGCAGGCCAGGGCCTCCTCGGCCTGGGTTACTGGGAAAAGTACCAGCACGGAAATAATCCCTATCATCATTTGTTTTCTGATTTTCACGGCTCCCTCCTCTGGACCTTAGATCCCTCTCCCTTTAAAAAAGTATCTCACCGTGCTGCGGCAAGAACGTCCTGGATTGCCTCCTTGAATTGGTTGTAGGGTTGAGCACCTACTACCACCCGCATGACCCTGAACGATGAACGGTCCGGCGTGGTGATGCCGATGGCAAACACCGGTGAGGTTTTAACCCCGCTCCGTTCAGCTTCGGCCATGTCGCTCTCGATCAAAGCGGCATGTTTACCACTGGCAAGACAGGAGTTGAAAAGCTGCATATCCAGATCAAGATCCGTGGCATAGCTTCGCAAGTCTTGCAGTTCCTGGGCGGTGGAATTCTTGAACAGCAGGTCATTCATTTCCCAGTATTTATCCTGGTCGCCTGCGCAGGCGGCGGCCTGGTGGGCCTCGAAGGCTTGCGGGTGGATACTTTGGTCCGGAAGGTGCTTGAAAAGGTAATTCGTTTTGCCGGTTTGGATAAACTCCCGGTCGATTGCCGGAAAGGTGTTTTGGGAAAAAATGGTGGAGTTAGTATTCTGATAATCGGAAAACTCTACAATGGTGACCGGGGCCGAGATCTCGCCCCGAACCGGTCGGTCGTCCAGGTCCATTATCGCGCCGCCCGACGATACAGCCCCGGAGGACCGGGGGGCGGATCTCATCAGGCCGTTCAAAATGGTCCTGATACTCTGGATGTCCTGGGCCATTGCCGCCTGCGCCTTGCGCAGATCCTGCACTTCCTGCTGCAGGGCGTCGATCTCATCCGGGGTCTGGGCCATCACCGGAGTTGCCACAAGGATAAAAAACATGGTGGCCCCAGACATTACCAGGTAAAAAAGGCTTCTGATCGGCAGATTTTTTTTAGTCAGCATTTTCTCACCCTCCTTTCTCATTTCCCCAAAAAAGCAAAAAGCCGGATCACCTATGTTTAGGCAACCCGGCTGTCTTCTTTTTAAGACCCGCGGCTTTCTGCCCCTGCCTCACGACAGGTTTAGCTTTGTCATTACAAGTGGCACTTTCAATTTACATGAAAGTTACAAGCCTTGATTTTTTGTTTTGGTAATAATCTCTCTCTGAATTAACCCTATCGAAAAAATTCTACGGATGTCAAACAATAGTTCAAACAAAAATGGGGCAAGCCCTTTTTTCAATCAGTAATGGCTATAATTCATATTGTATTAAAGCGGTCAAATTCGCTGCGTACTTTTTCAGCCAGTTTTTCCTGATCTTTCAGCCTTAATAATTCAATTGCACATTCCGCAGTGCTCAAGCCGTCTACTATCTGATTGCGGCGCAATTTATAGCGTGATGGCTGGTTAATTTTTAAACTTACCCGACTTGCCCTCTGCAGATATGGGCTCCGATTGTACATTTTTCGGGCTTCCTGCCAGGTGGCATCGAGGATCAGGAAATTTTCAAAGTCCCGGCAGGATCTTGCCGGACTATCATCAAGATCAGGGTAGAGCAGGGCGATCTGATCGCGCTCAATAAGTTCAACGATCTCTTCGGGGGGCTCAGTCCTCTGCCAGACCACGATCTCCACCGTCTCACCCAGGCACTCTTTGACAATTCTGCCGGGGTTGGTTCCCTTCGTCAATTCGCGCTCATGGGTGAGC
>CBDVDF010000163.1:0-4936 GCA_965372675.1 uncultured Desulfobacterales bacterium | reverse complement strand
CTTATTGGATGTTCGATATTCAAAAGCACAAGCCTGTGTAAAACCACCCATTCTGGATTTTTAATACTGACAGCTGAATACAAAAAGAGGCCTGTCCCAACCGGGGTAGACCTCTTTTTTATATCCCAGACCCGTAAAGGCCGAGATGGTGGACAGTCGAGGAAGAAGGGGTTCAGTAGGTAAGCAAACGGAGTGAGACTCCGATACTAAAGGTATGCTGAACAGCTGATGACGAAGGATATCCGCCATCTCGGCCTTTACGGATGTTCGAGCTGGCCGGCCAGTTGGTAGTACTCCTTAAACATATCCATCGGGATTCCCGATTGCCAGTGACCGCTGAGCACAGCCACGCCCCAGAAGAGCAGGAACAGGCCGACGATCGCCAGCGGTAGCCAGAGCGCCGGTACCTTCCGCTTACCGACATTGACGGTCAGGCAGTCATCGACGGGACAGGCGGCCACACATTCCAGGCAGCCGATACACTCGGGGTTGTAGATCGTTTTGCCCTCCGCCACCATGATCGAGCCGGGACAGACCTTTTCACATTTCCGACAATCGATGCAGCTCTCCGGATCACGTTTGATCTTCACCGGGCTGAAGATAGATAGCAGGCCCAACAAAGCCCCATAGGGGCAAAGGTAGCGACACCAGAAGTTACGGAGCAGAAAAGAGGCCACCACCAGAAAGGTCATGACCCAGATGGTCAACTCCGAGGGCTCCAGGAAAAAGAGCATCATCTTGGCATCGACCACCAGATTATAGGAGGAATTATTGAAGGCCTCGATCTCCGGGATCCCCATCTTGACCAGAATAAGAAAGCCGAAAAAGAAGAGCAGCATATATTTGGGCGCCAGGAGCGGGTAATCGAGCCAGACCGGCAGACGCCGCATAAGCTTGATCTTCAGGGAAAATTTTTCCGCCAGATTGGAAGCAAAACCAACCGGGCAGATCCAGCCGCAAAATCCTTTTCTGAGCAACATGGCGATGACCAGGGCCGCGATAAAAATAGTCAGGCCGGCCGGATGGATACCGTCATAGATGCCGGTGAACAGCAGTCGTTTCAGGTTGACCAGAGCCCCGATCGGCAGAAAGGCCTCAACGGCGGGCGGCCTGGCCACAAAGACCTCGGACTTGTCGAGGGCCCAGAGATAAAACTGGTAGAATTGATAGCCTGAATAAAGACAAAAGATGGCGAAGGCGGCCTGGACGGTCATCCGCAAATTCCCCAAATCCCTGTTTTTCAGTTTCACGAACATCTCTCCCCGCTTGAAAAGCATTTTCCCCTCCTGATCTGAGTAATTATAACGACAGGGTAGCCAGTCCGACAGGAAAAACATTGACCTAAGTCATAGGCAATAAATATCCGCCAAAATAAAGGCGCGGCCCACCTTCCCGTCTGACGCTCAATCGGGGGGTCAGTCGGGATTGCATCTTGAACTAACTAGGAATAAATGGTAATAAAGCCGCTTATATCAGCCTGGCGCTGTCCGCCTCCTTCTGTGGTACGGATACCAACAATCACAGACCAACCATAAAGAACAGGAGCCGAAAGTGACGCAGCAAAAATCACCCACTGAAAACCTCTGGCTTTCCGGCAATGAAGCCCTGGCCATGGGCGCCAAAGAGGCATCGGTCAAAGTTGCCTCCGGATACCCCGGCACCCCCTCCACCGAGATCTTAGAGAACATCGCCCGCAACGGCGGCGTTTATACCGAATGGGCCCCTAACGAGAAGGTCGGACTTGAAGTCGCGATCGGCGCCTCATTCGCCGGCGCCAGAGCCCTGGCCACCATGAAGCACGTCGGCTTGAATGTCGCAGCCGACCCGCTGTTCACCTCCTCATATACCGGAGTCCGGGGCGGCCTGGTGATCATTGTCGCCGATGATCCGACCATGCACAGCTCCCAGAACGAACAGGACAGCCGTAACTATGCGATGGCCGCGAAGCTGCCGATGCTGGAGCCATCCGACCCTTCGGAGGCCAAAGAGTTCCTGAAGATCGCCTATGAGATCAGCGAAGAGTTCGACACCCCGGTCCTGCTGAAAAGCTGTACCAGGGTCGCCCATGTCAAGGGCGTTGTCACCCCCGGCAAGACCACTAAATCCCGGGTCGAGATCGGCATCGAAAAGTCACCGGCCAAGTTCGTCATGCTGCCCGGCAATGCCCGGATGCGGCGCCTGGCCCTGGTCGAACGACACCAGAAGCTGATCGCCTTTGCCGAGACCTTCGCTGAGAACCGGATCGAGTGGGGCGACCGCAAGCGCGGTTTCATCGCCGCCGGCACCTCCTATCTATATGTAAAGGAAGCCTTCCCGGAGGCCTCGGTCCTTAAGCTGGGGATGGTCAACCCGTTACCGGCCGGATTGATCAAGGAACTGGCCGACGGGGTTGAAGAGCTGATCATTGTCGAAGAACTCGATCCTTTCCTGGAAACCCAGATTAAGGCGATGGGTATCTCCTGCCGCGGCAAAGAGCTGCTGCCGGCCATCGGAGAATTTAACACCGCCATCGTCCGCCAGTCGGTAACCGGCGAGAAGGGCAAGGCCGAATTCGAGCCGATCGAGGTCGTGCCCCGGCCACCCAATATGTGCGCCGGCTGCCCGCACCGCGGACTCTTCTACAACCTCAACCGCCTGAAAGTATTCGTCTCCGGCGACATCGGCTGCTACACCCTGGGCTTCCTGCCGCCGCTCTCGGCGATGGATTCCTGTGTCTGCATGGGCGCCGGTATCGGCATAGCCCACGGCATGGCCAAAGCCCTTGGCGATGAAGGCAAGGGTAAGATCGTCGCGGTTATCGGCGACTCGACCTTCATCCATTCCGGCCTCAACAGCCTGATCAATACCGTTTACAACCGGGATTACTCGACGATTATCCTCCTCGACAACCGGATCACCGCCATGACCGGCCACCAACCCAACCCGGCCTCCGGCTCAACCCTGATGGGTGAACCGGCCAATTCGATCAACTTCGAGGAGTTATGCCGGGCCATTGGGGTAAAACATGTCCGGACCGTCAACCCCCATGAGATCGAGGAGACCTACAAGGTCCTCAAGGAAGAGATCGCCAGGGATGAGCCCTCGGTGGTCATCACCCGCTTCCCCTGTGTTTTGATCCCCTCGGAAAAGAAGCGCGTCAAGTATCCATTCCACACCGACACCGACAAGTGCACCGGCTGTACCGCCTGCCTGAAGCTGGGCTGCCCGGCCATTCTCTGGGAGCCAATGACCCCTGAAGAGGCCAAGGCCCAGGGCCGCAAGAAATCCCAGAAAGGGGTGGCCCGGATCGACGAGGTCACCTGTGTCGGCTGCGGCCAGTGCCTGCCGCTCTGCAAATTCGATGCGATCATCAAAGGGGAGGGGGAATAATGAAAACCAGCGGCAACATCCTTTTCTGCGGAGTAGGGGGCCAGGGCATCCTGCTGGCCAGTGAACTGGTAACCTCCGCCCTGCTTGCTACGGGCATGGACGTCAAGAAGAGCGAGGTCCACGGCATGGCCCAGCGCGGCGGTTCGGTTGAAGCCCACCTCCGTTACGGCAAGAAGGTCTATTCCCCCCTGATCGAAGCGGGCACCGCCGATCTGCTGGTGGCCCTGGAGATCATGGAGTCCCTGCGCTACCTGCCTTTCCTGCACAAGGACAGCAAGGTGATCGTCAACACCCAGAAAATCCTGCCGCCGGCGGTCGCCACCGGTAAGACGACTTATCCGGAGCACATTCTCGAAGAACTGACCAGCCGCGGCCTCACCGTGATCCCGGTCGACGGTTTCGGGATCGCCAAAAAGGCCGGCAACGTCAAGGCCGCCAACGTCGCCCTGGTCGGGGCACTCTCCACCCTGCTGCCGATCCCGGAGGAAACCTTCATTGAAATTATCAAACAACAGGTCCCGGCCCGTTTTCTTGAGGTCAACCTGACCGTCTTTGCAGAAGGGAGAAAGGCGGGGGGAAAAGACAGTGCCTAAAGTACTTAAAGTAATAAGTGCCTAAAGTTAGTGGTGGATACGGATCACATTACTTCGGAGAAGGTTGGCGCTGAGCAGTTTAAACGCAAAGGTGCTTCCTCCATCAATTTTAGGCACTAAAAAGGAGTCCCTATGATCTGGAACGAAAAATACGAGACCATGCCCAGGGAGGAACTGGAGGTTCTGCAGCTGACAAGGCTGCAGACCCAAGTCGCCAGGGTTTACGCAACCGTCCCTTACTATCGCCAGAAAATGGATGATGCCGGCGTCTCTCCCGATGACATCAAGACCCTGCAGGATATCCAGCGCCTGCCTTTCACCACCAAGGAAGACCTCCGCAAAAATTATCCCTTCGGCCTCTTCACCGTACCCATGGACGATATCGTCCGGATCCACGCTTCTTCAGGGACCACCGGCCAGCCCACCGTGGTCGGTTACACCAAGGGTGATATCAAGATGTGGGCCGGGCTGATGGCCAGGAGCCTGGCCGCCGCCGGGGTAACCCACAAGGACATAGTTCATAATGCTTACGGATACGGCCTTTTTACCGGCGGCCTCGGAGCCCATTACGGTGCCGAGGAAATGGGCTGCGCGGTGATCCCCATCTCCGGCGGCAATTCCAAGCGCCAGATCACCATCATGAAAGACTTCGGCTCCACCGTCCTGCTGGCCACCCCGTCATACACCCTGAACCTGGCCGACACCATGGCCGATATGGGGATCGATCCCAGTGAACTGAAACTGCGGGTCGGCATCTTCGGGGCCGAACCCTGGAGCGAGCAGATGCGCCAGGAACTCGAGAAACGCTTGCAGATCAAGGCCATTGATATTTACGGCTTAAGCGAGGTCCTCGGCCCGGGAGTAGCGGTCGAGTGCATCGAGGAGCAGAAAGGCTTACACATCATGGAAGACCACTTCCTGCCCGAGATCGTCGACCGTGACTGCTTTGAGCCCCTGGCCATCGGCGAAGAGGG
>CBDVDF010000162.1:0-4964 GCA_965372675.1 uncultured Desulfobacterales bacterium | reverse complement strand
CCTCTCTCTGAAAGAGCAGTCCGGTCCGGTCGAGCCCGATAACGCCATCGGCCGGATCTCCAGAATGGATGCGATCGGGGCCAGAAAGATCAGTGAAGCCAAGCTTGGTGATGCCAGAAGCAGACTGGTTCTGCTTGATCATGCCCTGGGCCTGATCGATGATCCTGCCTTTGGACTCTGCATAAACTGCGGCGATCCGATCGCCCTGGCCCGCCTGCAGTTTATGCCGGAAGCCAGGGTCTGTGTCGACTGCGCCTCCTGACCACCTCGCAGAGAATCTGGCCAGCATGAAAAAGAATCGCCACCAGAAAAACCAGGCCCGGGACCAGGATCAGTTCTGGAACGAAGAAGAACACCATCGCCGCCTCTGGCTGCAGTACGTCCTGCAAACCCCCATGCCGTGGCCGCGTCAAGCCTCCTCCTCCAGTAAGCTGAAGAAAAACCCTTATGAAACGGACTTCTGACCAGCATATTATTGAAGATGAACTGTTGATCATCAGGCACTCGGGGGAGATTCCCGAAGTAGCCCTGCAAGGCTCAATATTCTTCCTGACCAGCGACCCGCAGGGGCCGGGACTTACTCTGGGCTCGGAAGAACTTCAGCAGATGAAGGAAAAGGTTGTTGAGCGATATCTGGAAATGATCGCCCGTGATCTGGAGCCGGAAAACCGCGACAAGAGCATCTATCGTGGCCTGGCCCGCTGTATCGTCAACTGGCAAAGAATGGCCAGGTTCTGTAACCGGGAAAGTTTCGACCTGGAGCCACTAAGAATATATACATCTAACTCTTTAATATTATTTATAAAAAGAGAGAAAGATGACGTGGGGAAAGGCAAGACTTCATCAATCAACTGTTGCCGGTTTACCCTGAACGGATTTGTCGATGAACTGGGAATAGTTCCCCGGGAACTACCGACAGGCTGGCATGAGCTCTGCCTGGAGCCTGCCCTTTCACTCGACTGTCGTGAATAAACGCCTGGTTTTGGCCAGCAGCTCCGAATCGAGGGAGACCGCCATAGCCGAAGGCTGATCATCAGCTTCGGCCAGGATCGTGCCATCGGGGGCAATGATCATCGAATGGCCGCCGAACTCCGTTTCATCGGTTGTCCCGCAACGATTGCAACCGATGACGAAGACCTGGTTTTCAATGGCCCGGGCCTGCAGCAAAATACGCCAGTGGTTACGCCGCGCAGCCGGCCACTGGGCGCTGATCATCAACAACTGCGCCCCTCCCATCGCCTGGGTTCTGGCCAGTTCCGGAAATCGCAGGTCAAAGCATACCATCCCGGCCAACAGGCCGAGATCGGTCAACACCGGTTCAGGATCAATACCGGCCGCAAAAAATTTGTCCTCGTCCATCGGCGCGAACAGCCGCTGTTTACGGATCGAGCCAGCTATTTCCGATGGCCCGACGATATAAAGGGTATTGAAAATGCGAGTCCGCCCCTCCACTTCTTCCATCTCTGGCAGGGAACCGGCGATATGGATATTGTACTTGCCAGCCTGCTCTTTAACAGCTTCAAGGAGCTCAGGAGTGTGGCCGGCATGCTCGTCCATTCGCGGATAGTCGAACCCGGCCGCCCACTGTTCCGGCAAAACCACCAGGCCCGGGGAGTGAATGGCCAGCGAAGCCAGGCCCTGGCGCAGGGCGGCGAGATTATGCTCCGGATCTCCCTGCTTTACGTCAAATTGAAGAAAACCTCCCTGACAAGGTAGCAGTTCTCCCTTTCCCGTTTGAATATTTACATTGTCGTTGCTCATAGTCTGATATATAAACCCAAAGCGGTCATGCCGTAAAGACAAAGAGCCTGCTCTGTTGCCTTCTGCATATCCCGGCTGCGGTAATTATTGTTTATTTCCGTCATCGAGCAATTGTGTTAATTATACATTCTTAACGGTCAGAGAAATTGCCGAAAGCACCCCACGAGCTCCTGTCATAGTTCATCGGCTTGAAAATATTTTTGCGGAGAACCAGTAAATGACCAACGAAGTCCATTTTCTACCGGACGATGTCAAAATATCCGTCGAGGAGAACGAGAGTCTTCTCGCCGCCGCCGCCACCGCCGGAGTCTATCTCCACGCCTCTTGCGGCGGTGACGGGGTCTGCGGTAAATGCAAATGCCATGTCGAACAGGGAGAAGCCAACATCGTCGGGCCAGCGGCCGACAGTGATGGTTTCAGGCTGGCCTGCCAGACCAAGATCAGTGGGGACGTGGTGGTTTCGATCCCGGAAACGGTCAAGAAAGACGGCCTGGCCCTGAAAAGAAAACCCAAGACCACCCATGCCATTTCAGCCCGGTCAATGTCGGAACTGGTCGGCAGCTGGAAGCTTGATCCGCCGGTGGAAAAACGGTTTATCAAGCTGACTCCCCCGACTACTGACGACAACGTTCCGGACCTGCAGAGACTGTTACGTGCCATTCGCAAGGGCTGCTATGACTGTAAAGAGCCGACTTACGATCACCCACAACTCCTTCAAGAACTGCCGTTCATCCTGCGTGAGGCCAACTGGGAGGTCACGGTCATCATGCTGCGCGGCAAGAGATCGGAGGAGCCGGATCGAATTATCGCCGTTGAGCCGGGTGACACCACCGACCGCCTCTATGGCCTGGCCATGGATATCGGCACCACGACGATCTGCGGCCTGCTCCTCGACCTGAACAGCGGTAAAGTCCTGGCCGAAGCCTCGGGCTACAACGACCAGATCAGATTCGGTGAAGATGTTATTTCGAGGATAATCTACTCCCAGCGGCCCGGCGGTCTCAAGGAACTCCAGAAACAGGTGGTCCGGACCATCAACAAGGTCATCGAGTCGGTCTGTAAGCAGGTAATCATCAGTCCCAGCGACATCAGCTACATCATGGCTTCCGGCAACACCGTAATGAGCCAGCTGCTGCTGGCCATCAATCCGAAATTCCTCCGGGAAGCCCCCTACGTTCCGACCAGCAACCAGATGCCCCTGACCAAAGCCTCTGCGATCGGGGTCTACGCCCACCCTTCGGTGCGCCTCTTTCTCTACCCGTCGGTCGCCAGCTACGTTGGTGGCGATATTGTCTCCGGGGTCAACGCCTGCCAGATGCACAAAAGCCCGGAGCTGACCCTGTTCATCGATATCGGCACTAACGGCGAGATCGTGGTCGGTAACGAGGAGTGGATGGTCTGCGCCGCCTGCTCAGCCGGTCCGGCCTTTGAGGGTGGCGGAATCAAACATGGCATGCGGGCCAACACCGGCGCCATCGAAAACTTCCATATCCATCCGGAAACCCTGGAGCCGATGATCGTCACCATCGACCAGACCAAACCCTGCGGCATTTGCGGTTCCGGTCTGATCAGCATTGTTTCGGAACTCCTGGAAGCCGGAGTGATCGACCAGCAGGGTAAATTCAATCGTAAACTCGAACACCCCCGGATCCGCGCAGTAGACGACGGCTACGAATACGTCCTGGCCTGGGCCGGAGATACTCTGACTGGTGAGGATATCGTCATCAACGAGGTCGATCTTGACAATCTGATTCGGGCCAAGGGGGCAATGTACGCCGGCTACCAGACTCTCCTTGAATCGGTCGGCATGACCTTTGCCGATCTGGATCGGGTTATCCTGGCCGGCAACTTCGGGGCCTATATCGATCTGGAGCGGGCAATATGTATCGGCCTGCTCCCCGATGTTGACCGGGAGCGCTTCTACTATCTGGGTAACGCCTCTCTGACCGGTTGCCAGATCAGCCTTAATGATCTCAACCGTTTTCGGGACCGAACCGCGATAAGCAAACTGATGACCAATATGGAACTGAGCGAAAACCCGCAGTTCATGAACCATTATATGGCAGCCCTGTTCCTGCCCCACACCGACATGGCCCTCTTCCCGACCGTCAAGGAGAAGCTCCCTGATTGATCATTTGTTTCAAGATGACCATTGACAACCTTATGTCTTAACGCTATTTTTACCGATTGCTCGTTTTCAGGAAATGCCCAGCATTGCGTCATTGCAGAGTTGACGTGACACTATATAAAAATCGTTAAATCGATCCTTTCCGGATCTTAATTTTTTAAAAGTTCTTAAAGGAGAAAAAAATGTCTAATCTTGTTCTCGGAATTGCTGAAAGCATCAACATCATGGGGACCAGAAGCGGTACCGCCATGAAGGAGAGGAAGCCAGGTCCCGTCCAGGAAATGGCCAAAGAAGAGACCGCCGCCGGCGCCTCCTTCCTCGACCTGAACATCGGCCCGGCCCGTAAGGACGGCACCGAGTTAATGCCCTGGATAGTAGAGACCGTCGAAGCGGCGACCCCTCTGCCGCTATGTCTCGATACCACCAATGCCGAGGCAATGGCTGCCGGTTTTAAAACGATCAAGAACAAGAAGAACGCCATCATGAACTCCATTTCGGCCCAGCCGGAAAGGATGGAGAAGCTGATCCCGGTTGCCGCCGAAGCCGGTTGTAACGTCATCGCCCTGCTTTGGGGCCCGGACGGCATGCCCCGCGATTCTAACGAACGGGCTGCGATGTCGGTTGACCTGATGATGGCCCTGAGCGAGGCCGGTATCTCCAACGAGAAGATGATCTTCGATCCGATCGCCACCCCGATTACCCTGGGTTCCGATCAGATCATGGCCGGTCTTGAGTTCCTCAGTATGCTGCCGGAGATCGCCCCCGGATCACGCACCACCGTCGGTCTTTCCAACGTCTCTAACGGCGTTGACGAGAAACTGCGCGGCTATCTGGATCGTACCTACCTGATCATGCTGATGAAGTACGGCCTCTCCACCGCCATCGTCAACTCTTACGATCCCGAGCTGATCGCCCTCTGCAAGGGTGAGCGGCAGGTCCTGGTCGACATGGTCCACGGCATGATGGACGGCAACGATCCTGATCCTACTACCCTGGACCAGCGTTCACTTGAGCATTATAAAACCTACAAATGAAATTCTCACCACCGACGCCATAAATACTGCCGAAGATATCC
>CBDVDF010000161.1:0-4970 GCA_965372675.1 uncultured Desulfobacterales bacterium | reverse complement strand
GGTCAAGAAAAAAACAGAAAAAGAGCTGGCTGCACTCACCTGTCTTTACGAGATAACCAAGGTGTTGGCTTCTTCAACCGACCTGCGCGCTTGTCTCAAGCAGGCCATGGCCATTCTTTCCGGTAGCTTTGATTTCAACAACGGTACGGTGACCATCGTTAATCCCAGGACCGGCCAGTCCGAGATCGAGGTGGGTCACGGGTTGAGCTCTAAGGCCAGGAAACGCGGGGTCTATAAAATGGGGGAGGGGATCACTGGCCGGGTCATTGCCGGCGGTGCGCCGATCATTGTCCCCCGGATCAGTGACGAGCCGCTCTTTGTAAACCGGACCCGTTCCAGGGGAGAGGCCAGTGCCAGCCAGCTCTCTTTTTTATGCGTGCCGATCAAACACGGCAAGAGCACCATCGGTTCCCTCAGTGTTGATCTGCAGTATCGGGAGGGCGCGAACTTTGAGGATGACCTGCGCTTCCTGACCGTGATCAGCGGCCTGCTTGCCCAGGCGGTTAACCGCATCCAGGCCGTCAATAAAGAGAAGGAAGAGCTGCTTTACGAAAACAGCAAGTTGAAGCAGCAGCTTTCTGAAAAATATCAGATCGGCTCGGTGGTTTCAAACAGTAGCCGCATGCAGGAGGTACTGGAGATGATCGGCCGGGTTGCCGGCTCCAATGCCACTGTGCTGCTGCGGGGTGAGTCCGGCACCGGCAAGACCTTGATTGCCAAGGCCATCCATCATAATAGTCGGCGGGCCGACAAGCCTTTTGTGGTGGTCAACTGCACGGCCCTGCCGGAGACCCTGCTGGAGAACGAGCTGTTCGGGCACGAAAAGGGCGCCTTCACCGGCGCCAACGAACTTAAGAAAGGGCGTTTTGAAGTGGCCGAGGGCGGTACCCTGTTCCTTGATGAGATCGGCGAACTGCCCGGTCATATCCAAGCCAAGCTCCTGAGTGTGGTTCAGGACCGGGAGTTCCAGCGCCTGGGGAGTTCCAGGACCAGAAAGTGTGATGTGCGGCTGATAACCGCCACCAACAGGGATCTTGAGCAGGCCGTCGAGCAGGGGACCTTTCGGGAGGATTTTTATTATCGCCTCAACGTCTTTCCTATTTATATCCCGTCCCTGCGGGACCGGCGTACCGATATTCTGCTGCTGGCTGAATATTTTCTCCATAAATATAATGAAGAGAACCGGCGAAAAGTCCGGCGGATCTCGACTTCGGCCATCGATCTGTTGATCCAGTACCACTGGCCCGGCAATGTCAGGGAGTTGCAGAACTGCATGGAGCGGGCGCTGTTGATCTGTGATGGCGATGCGATCAAGGGTTACCATCTGCCGCCGACCTTGCAGGCTTCCGGGTCATCGGGCCGGGGCAAGAAGCCGCTTTCTCTGGGGTCGACGGTTGAGCACTTCGAGAAAGAATTGATAGTAGATGCCCTCAAGCGCTTTGGGGGCAACCAGACCAGGGCGGCCGAGCATCTTGATACCAGCCTGCGGGTTTTTAACTATAAGGTCCATAAGCATCAGATAGATCCGGGCAAATTCAAAATTGCCAAGAAGTAATGAAGGACGAGGTGCGAGGGGACAGGTTCGAGGTGTGAGGTGCGAGGTACGAGGTGCAAGGGAAGAGATTGTCAGGAGTCTCCGCAAAAAGATCTCTCCGGCATGGCGCGCGCCAGAGGTGCCCCCGGATAAAGCGATAAAGTACGAGAGGAGATTGAACAGAAGTCTCGGGGTGCAATACGACGATTTTTCCGCGCAGAAGCTGTCATTTCGAGGAGCTTGCGACGAGAAATCTTGAACTCCGGTGGTGTTACGGATCAGAAAGATCTCTCACATTCGTTCGAGATGACAAACTTGTTCCTCGCACCTCGTTCCCTTGCACCTCAATTTTTATCTCAATTCCGTGATAATCCCTCTTTTTATCTAACGAAATCGTGATATTATCTGGCCGCTCCTGGTCGCTCCTTCCGTAAAAACTCTGTATTACAACGAGATAAACACTCCACGCAAGTTTGGCACGTTTATCGCAAATTATCCCTGCAATCGAACTCAACGGTGAGTTCTTAATTCATTAAATCTGATTCTTATCATCTTTGCGGAGGGATGAAAAATGATCAATACAGGTGATACTGCCTTTATTATGGCCGCGGCCGGACTGGTGCTTTTGATGACCCCGGGCCTGGCCTTGTTCTATGCGGGGATGGTGCGCAGCAAGAATGTGCTTGGAACCATCCTGCAGAGTTTCATCATGATCTCGGTGGTCAGTATCGAGTGGGTATATCTGGGCTACACCATGTCCTTCGGGCCCGACGTCGGTGGTTTTATCGGGGATCTCTCCTGGTTCGCCCTGAACGGGGTCACTGCCGAGCCAAGCCCCGATTATGCGACCACGATCCCCCAGTTGGTCTTTATGATCTATCAGTGCATGTTCGCGGTCATCACTCCGGCCCTGATCACCGGTGCCTTTGCGGAGAGGGTGCGTTTTGCGCCTTTTCTGATCTTCAGTCTGGCCTGGACGATCCTGGTTTATAACCCGGTCTGTCACTGGGTCTGGGGGTCTGGCGGCTGGCTTGCTGCCAAGGGCGTCCTTGATTTTGCCGGTGGCCTGGTGGTGCATCTGACCTGTGGGATGGCGGCGCTGGCGGCGGTGATGGTGATCGGCCCCCGCAAGAACTATGGGCGGGCCAATTTCATGCCCCATAACCTGACCATGACCCTGCTCGGTACCGGGCTGCTCTGGTTCGGTTGGTTCGGCTTTAATGCCGGTAGTGCCCTGGCGGCGAATGGCGTGGCTGCCACCGCCTTTGTCTCCACCCATCTCGGCGGCATGGCCGGCATGGCGATGTGGACTGGTATGGAATGGTGGCGCGACGGCAAACCAACCACCCTCGGTGCGGCTTCCGGGGCGATCGCCGGCTTGGCCACCATTACCCCGGCAGCCGGTTTTGTCGGACCCAACTCGGCGATCATTATCGGTCTCCTGGCCGGCTTGTGCTGCTATCTGGCTGTCTCCTTCAAGAACAGGATGGGTTTTGACGACAGCCTTGATGTGGTCGGTATCCATGGTCTCGGTGGCCTGATCGGTACCATCTGTCTGGGAATATTTGCATCCAAAGCGGTCAACCCTGCTGGGGCCGATGGCCTGCTGGCCGGTAATGCGGCCTTTCTTGGCACCCAGTTGTTTGGGATTCTGGTGGTTGGCGCTTATGCTTTTGTAGTAAGCTGGGTTTTATGTAAAGTGATCGATATGGCCATGGGCATGCGGCTGGCCAGTGATAATGAAATGATCGGTCTCGATCAGGCCGAGCATAGTGAAACGGCTTATAACGCTTAACCAGACAAGGAGATTGTTATGAAAAAGATAGAGGCGATTATCAAGCCATTTAAGCTGGATGACGTTAAAGAGGCTCTGAACGGGATCGGCATCAAGGGGATGACTGTTTCAGAGGTCAAGGGCTATGGACGGCAGAAGGGACACAAGGAAATATACCGTGGCGCCGAGTATGAAGTTGATTTCATCCCCAAGACCAAATTGGAGATCATTGTCGATGCTTCCCAGGTTGATCAGGTGGTCGATACGATCCGTGACGCCGCCAATACCGACAAGATCGGTGATGGTAAGATCTTCGTCCTGCCGGTCGAGCAGGTGATCCGGGTTCGGACCGGTGAACGCGGCAAAGACGCTATTTAGCGCGTATATTTGCCATATACTTTGTCATCAGCCCTTTCGCATACGGATGTATGGCGAAAGGGCTTCTTCTTTGTCTCTGGTAAATATACGAACTAAATATATTCCGAGGGCAAGATAACTACTTGAAATTGTTAGATATGTGTCGTCTGGCGTCATTCCGGCAGGTTTTTAGCCGGAGGTAAGCGCAGACTCCGATCCAGTTTGAGGATGATCCTGGGTCAAATAACTTTGGCAGAACATGAAACATAAGCAGGAAATACAGGCCAGTAGGGAGACCTTGCAGGTGTTGTGGGAAGAGGGGTTGAGCGGTTTAAAACTTCTTGAGCAGCATTCTGCGACGATTGATTCTTTCCTGGCTGATCGCTTTGCAGAATTGTCCGGGGGCGACCAGGGTTTAGCCTTGGTCGCCCTTGGTGGTTATGGTCGCCGGGAACTTTTCCCCTTTTCTGATATCGACCTGATGCTTCTCCATTCTCCCAGGCTCAAAGGGGTGGTGCTGGAGAAGGCGGTCGAGACCATTCTTTACCCCCTCTGGGATGCCGGGCTGGAGGTTGGCTATGGAGTTCGGACTGTCTCCCAGAGTATTAAAGACTGCAAGCGGGACTTTCACCTGCAGGTGGCCATGCTCGATGCCCGCCGGATCACCGGTTCGGCAGAGCTCTTTGATGATCTGCAGGGAGCCTACAAGAAAAAATTTATCGAAGGTCGGCGGCGCGAGTTTCTCCGTAATATGTCGGCCGGGCGTGAGAGTAGGATGGCCAGATTCGGTGGCCACAGTTTCCAGCTGGAACCGGACATCAAGGAGGGGCGCGGCGGTTTTCGCGATATTCAGGCGATCCTCTGGACTGCCCGGGCGGTTTTCGGGCTCCGGGGCTGGCAGGGACTGGAAGAGGCGGGGATCTTCAGGCCCGAAGAAAGGCTGGCTCTCGAAGAAAGCTTCAATAGCCTGGTGATGATCCGCAACCGCCTGCATTACCTGAGCGGCCGCAAGAACGACCAGCTTTTTTTCGAACACCAGGAGGAGATCGCCCGGGCCCGTGGCTATAAAGACAGCAAGAGCATCCTGGCGGTCGAGATATTCATGCAGGAGGTTTATGGGTATCTCGAAACGGTCGCAGTCGCGGCCGATCTGTTCTTCGAACATCTCGATGAAGTTGTCGGTTCTACCCGGAAGGTCAGGGACACCAGGGTCCTGGAAGAAGGGCTTGAGGTGATCAATGGCCGCATTCAGTTGACCGGCTCGGAGCTGCTGCCCGCTAAACCGCGCCTGTTGATGAAACTCTT
>CBDVDF010000160.1:0-5004 GCA_965372675.1 uncultured Desulfobacterales bacterium | reverse complement strand
GAGATGTCTCGCTGTGAATGGTCCCGTGAGGGTCGGGTGCCGTTGCATACTCTCAGGGCAGATATTGATTATGGCGTTGCGGAAGCCAAGACGACCTACGGGATCATCGGGGTCAAGGTCTGGATATTCAAAGGCGAGATCCTTTCTGAATCTGAACTTGAGATTGAGCAGTAGATCGCTAAACCGGTAGTTAAGAATTATCCTCTGAATTAACGAGACGAAGAAATGTTAAGTCCTAAAAAGGTTAAGTTTAGAAAATGCTTCAAGGGCCGGATGAAAGGCAAAGCCATTCGCGGTTCCAGCATTGATTTCGGTGATTACGCGCTTAAGGCTGTTGAATGCGGCAGGATGAGTGCCCGGCAGATCGAGGCCGCTCGTATCGCCATTAACCGGAAGATCAAGCGTGGCGGTCAGATGTGGATCAGGGTTTTCCCAGCCCTGCCGGTGACCAAGAAACCTGCTGAGACCAGGATGGGTAAAGGTAAAGGTAGCCCCGAGGGTTGGGTAGCCAAGATCAAACCTGGCAAAATTCTTTATGAACTGAAAGGTGTTGATGAGGAATTAGCGATTCGGGCCCTGCAGCTTGCGGCCGCAAAGCTTCCTTTTGCGACGAAGATAATTTCCAGGAGTACAACGATATGAAGGCCAGTGAATTACGTGAGTTGAGTATCGAAGATCTTGTTGCTAAAGAGAAAGATCTTGCAGAAGGGCTGTTTAAACTCCGTTTTCAACACGGGATCAGGCCTTTGGAGAATACTTCTAAATTGCGGCAGTTGAAGAAGGATATTGCCCGGGTTAAAACCTTGGCCGGTGAGAAACGTAAAGCAGAGGCGGCCGGTTGATCGGACCCCCGCTAAAGTTACAAAAAAACTAGATTCGACAGGACAGTTGAGATGGCTGAAGTAGAAACCAAGAAGCATAAAAGGACTCTTTCCGGGGTTGTTGTAAGCACTAAAATGGACAAGAGCGTAATTGTCCAGACCGAGCAGTTGGTGCCCCATAAACTTTACGGCAAGTTCATGCGTCGGCATATAAAATATATGGCCGATGATCCGGAGAATACCTGCAAGGTCGGAGATCGGGTCAAGATCGAAGAGTGCAGGCCGCTCAGCAAGAGGAAGCGCTGGCGTCTTCGTGAAGTTGTAGAGCGGGCTGTCTAGGTCAGCATTAGGTTGCGGGTTCTTCCCTGGGACCGGATGCTCACAGACGATTTGGAATTTAACGAACAAGATACTGCATAACAGGCGGTGTAGAGATGATACAGACTGAAACAGTCTTGAATGTTGCGGATAACAGCGGCGCAAAAAAGGTGCTTTGCATCAAAGTCCTTGGCGGCAGTAAGCGTCGTTATGCCCGGGTAGGCGATATTATCGTCGTGACGGTCAAAGAGGCTATCCCTCAGGCCAAGGTCAGCAAGGGTGAAGTGCTTAAGGCGGTAGTCGTAAGGACGGCCAAGGAGCTACGCCGGATGGACGATACTACGGTTAAGTTCGATGATAATTCGGCGGTCCTGATAGCTGCTAATGGTGAGCCGATCGGCACCCGTATTTTCGGGCCGGTTGCCCGGGAGCTCAGAGCCAAGGGTTACATGAAAATAATATCTCTGGCTCCTGAAGTACTGTAAGCGGTACTTCGAAGCTTTTTTATTGGATAACTGGCAGGATCCGCTTGGGTCTTGTTATGACAACAGGCAAACAGAATAGGCTTAGTGATGAAAAAGATAAAGCTTAATGATCAGGTTGAGATCATCTCCGGAAAAGACAAGGGACTGGTAGGTAAGGTCATCAAGTCTTTCCGTGATACGGACAAGGTTATCGTTGAGAAGGTCAACATGATCAAAAGGCATACCAAACCGAACATGGCTAACCAGCAGGGCGGTATAATTGATAAGGAGGCTGCGATCAATGTCTCTAATGTCATGCTGCTCTGTCCCAAGTGCTCTAAGGCAACAAGGGTGGGGATGAAGACCCTGGATGATGGAGCCAAGGTTCGGGTCTGTAAGAAATGTGGCGAATCAGTTGAAGTCAAGGCCTGATTTCAGGTCGTTAATGGTTTTTGGAGACAGTAAATGGCTGGCATAAAGGAACATTACCAAGAGAGCTGTGTACCGCAGCTCATGAAAGAATTCGGTTACACCAGCATTATGCAGGTACCGAAGTTGACCAAGATAGTTTTGAACATGGGTCTGGGCGAGGCTGTTCAGAACCCCAAGATCATCGATGGGGCTGCAAACGAGCTTACTGCGATCGCCGGACAGAAGGCAGTGGTCACCAAGGCCAGAAAATCTATTGCTACCTTTAAGCTTCGTGAAGGTATGCCGATCGGCTGCCGGGTAACATTACACGGCGACAAGATGTGGGATTTTCTGAGCAAACTTATGCATGTGGCTTTGCCCAGAGTCCGGGATTTCCGCGGCTTATCTCCCAAATCTTTCGATGGTAACGGCAATTACTCTATGGGAATACAGGAGCATATCATTTTCCCGGAGATAGATTTTGACAAGATCGACAAGATCAAAGGGCTTAATATTTCCATTGGAACTTCGGCCCGTAGTGATTCTGAGGGGCGTTTCCTGTTGAAAGCCCTGGGAATGCCTTTCAGAAAATAACCAGGAGGAAGAAGGTTGGCTAAGAAATCTTTGATAGCGAAAAGTCAGCGTAAGCCTAAATTTAAGGTTCGCGCCTACAACCGCTGCCCGCTTTGCGGCAGGCCTCGGGCTTTTATAAGGAAGTTTGGTGTTTGCCGGATCTGTTTCAGGTCTCTGGCTAATAAAGGTGAAATAACCGGGGTTACCAAATCCAGCTGGTAAGCAGTTGAGAGTGTCCGGTTTTTAGTAGTAATAACTGAGGAGCAAGAGTTATGGCAATGAGTGATCCCCTGGCCGACATGCTTACCAGGGTAAGAAATGCCTGTATGGTCAAGTTTGACAGTGTTGATATGCCGCTTTCCAAGGTCAAGGTTAATGTAGCCAAGATCCTTAAGGAAGAGGGTTATATTAACGACTATCATATCCAGGAAGGTGGAGTCCAGGGTGTCCTGAGGATAGACCTCAAGTACAGTCCGGACAATGACAGAGTTATCACCGGAATTCGCCGGGTCAGCAAACCGGGTCGCCGCGTCTACGTTAATGCGGATAATATCCCCAATGTCATGAGTGGCCTGGGTGTTGTGATCGTTTCAACATCCAAGGGGGTAATGAGTGACCGGCAGGCTAGAAAGATGCGGGTTGGTGGCGAACTGCTCTGTGAAGTTTGGTAATTATCTAAAGTAATACCCAGGAAGATATTGGAGAATATTCATGTCCAGGATTGGCAATAAACCCATTCCGGTTCCCAGCGGTATCAAGGTTGATCTCAAGGGAGTCCATGTTAAAGTTACCGGCCCCAAGGGAACCTTGGAGCGGGATATCCGGCCCGAGATCGAAGTTATCGTAGATGGTGATACTCTTCGGATCAAATGTAAGGATGATAGCAGGCGGACCAACGCTTTTTCCGGTTTGACCAGGACCTTGATCGACAACATGGTGATCGGGGTTGAAAAGGGCTACCAGAAAAAGTTGATTGTTGAAGGCGTCGGTTACCGTGCCTCGGTATCGGGGAGTGTTCTGACCCTCAATGTCGGCTATTCGAACCCGGTGGAGTTTAACTTGCCGGATGGGGTCAGCGCCAAAGCCGACAAGGGAGAAATCGTCCTTGACTGTATTGACAAGGAACTCCTTGGTCAGACTGCAGCCAAGATCCGCAGCATCCGTAAACCTGAACCCTATAAAGGCAAGGGGATCAGGTATGCAGGTGAGCATATAGTCAGGAAGGCTGGCAAGTCTGCAAGCGCATAATAGGATCTTATTAATTGTGATGAATATCGGCAAAACAAGATTTTGCCTGGTATTTAGAATAATATCAACAGGTTAGGCATAAAGATGGCAAAGACAAATCCGAAAGCAGTTTCCCGCATGAAGCGGATCAAGCGGATCAGGAAGAAAATTAGCGGTACCGTTGAATGTCCGCGCTTACGTGTTTTCAGAAGCGCCCGGCATATTTATGCCCAGCTTATTGACGATGTTGCTGGTCATACTCTCGCCACCATGTCCTCTATGGATAGCGGTGTGAAAGGAGATAGTGGCGCGAAGGGAGACAGCAAGGAGACCGGCAAGCAAGCCGTGGCCCACAAGGTTGGGATGCTCCTGGCCGAAAAAGCCAAGCAGCAGGGTATTGAGAAGGTGGTTTTCGACCGTGGGGGCTATATTTATCATGGTCGGGTCAAATCACTGTCAGATGGTGCCCGTGAAGGTGGCCTTAAATTCTAGTCGGTCGGATTGCGACGAACAAACCAAGTAAAGATCGGGAGTGAACCTTGGCAAATTTCAAGAAAGATAATACTGCAGACGAGTTTATAGAGAAGGTAGTATTCATTAACCGGACCGCCAAGGTTGTTAAGGGTGGCCGCCGATTCAGTTTCAGCGCGATCTGTGTGGTTGGCGATGGCAAAGGCAAGGTTGGTCAGGGACTTGGTAAAGCAAACCAGGTACCGGAAGCCATCCGTAAAGGTATCGAGAATGCCCGCAAGGACATGCAGAAGATTGCCATCACCGATATCAGCATTCCCCATGAGATCGATGGCAAGTTCGGGGCCGGCAAAGTTATGCTGAAACCGGCTTCAGCCGGTACCGGAGTTATTGCCGGTGGTGCAGTTCGGGCAGTCCTTGAGGCGGCCGGGGTCCACAATATCCTTACCAAGTGTCTGGGTTCGCATAATCCCCATAACCTGGTCAAGGCTACTATCGATGGATTACGTAGATTACGTACCGCCGAGCAGATCGCCGAAATGCGTAACAAAACGGTTGAAGAGATCACTACCTGAGATCGCTTCACTTTATAAGGAATAAACTAAGGGGAGAGGCTGAGATGCCTGTTCTCTTCTTAAGCGGGTACAGAGATGAGTGATATAAAATTTACTTTGAAAAAAAGCAAGATCGGCAGCACAAAAAAGATTCGTGCCACCCTG
>CBDVDF010000159.1:0-5005 GCA_965372675.1 uncultured Desulfobacterales bacterium | reverse complement strand
CAACCCCGTTGACAGAATATGAAACAGTCCTGCCATCGATCTTGGAGAATCCGGCCGGATCGACCACTTCCCGCATCCAGTGGCCACTGAAGGTAAGAAGGTTCCAGCCGATGATCAGCCACAGAAAGATCTTGAACTCAAACCAGCCTGGTTCATTGAAGCTACTACGAAATATCTTGTAGAGCAGGTAGGCGATCCCGACAAGGAAGAGGACATGGCCGATCTGGTGGGCCACCAGTCCCTCGACACCACCGTGCTGCTGCACCGCCAGGGCCTGGTCAGGCCAGAACAAGACGATGGCCGCCAGCAGCAGTAACTTTATCCTGGTTTTTCCAGTCGTCACGCCAATTTGACTCCTTAAAAAATCCCGTAAACATCTCAAAACTCAAAACAGAACTATTATACCTTACGATCCTTCAACCTAACAAGCAAAATACTCGAATCATCCTGCCATTGCCGACAAACAGCCCGATCAGCTGAGCCTTGGCTGGAGATTAGCCTTTAGGCCGAAAAAACTTCCTGAGCAGCGAAAGCAGCAGGCGGGAGAGACTCCTTTTGCGGAGCACGAATTCAGCCTGCATATCCTCCACTTCCTGACCGATCCCGCGCTTGAACGAGGAAGATTTCATAATGGCGATGACCTGGGAGGGATAGATGCTGCGATGTCCGGTCATCAGAAAACAGGTTACACAGGCCACTGCCGCGTAAGGCGCGATCTTGGGGCCGAACATCTCCATCGCCAGGATGCTGGCGGCGATCGGAGTGTTGGCGGCCCCGGCCAGCAGGCTGACCATGCCGATCGCCGCAAAGGTGGCAGGATCAAGGCCCATGATCTGGCCATAAAAACTACCGATCGCCGTGCCGACAAAAAAGATCGGGGTGACCACCCCACCACTGCCACCGAATGACAGGGTTATACTGGTGAAGAGGATCTTGGCCAGGAAATCCCACCAGGCGGCAGAATCTCCGGCCAGAAAACCTTCAATGCTCTCAAGCCCCAGACCGAGATAGCTGGTTGAGGAGAGCATGGTCAGTCCAACCAGCAGCAGACCACCGATCAGCCCCTTGACCGGCGTGGTAAAGGGAATATATTGCGCAATTCTGGCAGTGGATTTCATCACTTCGATAAGCAACAATGAGGCGATCCCGAAAACAACCCCGCCCAGGATGACCTTCAGGAAGAAGAGTTCTGAGAAGGCGGGAACAAAATCGATAAAATGATAGAAATAGGTAACTCCGAAGTATGAGGAGATCTGGTAGCTGGTAACCCCGGCAATAAAGGAAGGCAGCAGGATATCATACATCATGCCACCGACAAAAAGGACCTCGATACCGAAGATCGCCCCGGCGATCGGGGTGCCGAACACCGAGGCAAAACCGGCGCTGATCCCACAGATCACCAGTTTGCGGCGATCGGCCGGGCTGAATTTAAGGAGCCTGGCAAAGGTGGAGGCCAAGCCGCCGCCGATCTGGGCGCAAGGGCCCTCTTTGCCGGCCGAACCGCCGCAGGCCAAGGTTATCACCGTCGAAACCAGCTTGACCGGCACCACTGCGGTTTTTATCAGGGCTCCGCGTTTATGGACCGCTTCAATGACCTTCTCGGTGCCATGCCCCTCGGCATCCGGTGCCAATCGGGTAACAGCAGCACTGATGAAAAAAGCCAGCGGCAGCAGCAGGTAATAATGGGGCGACTGTCCGGCCGTGAAAGAGGTCGCCTTTTCAAGAATAAGCAGGAACAGGGTGGTGGAGAGACCGACCATCGTCCCGACTATCGAAGCCAGCACGAACCACTTGAAGATGCTGATCAACAGCACGGTCTCTTCAGTAATTCTCCTCACAGGAACACCCTTTTTTTTGTGGCCTTGATGCTTTACGCCTCTAACTTACCATATAGCGTGAAAAATCAAAGTTCGATTTATTGCCGCCTTACCCTATACTAGGCTGAACCAGTCAACACTGTTATTGCAGTCCACTGACTTGCCGATTATCATTCGACAGGTCGCTTGAGCGATGGCAACAACAATTGCTAAGGCGGTCGACGAGATGACTGAAAAAAGACAGGATATGATGAACCAGCAAAAGAAAAGCCTTCTCCAAAAAGCCCGTAATCTTCTGGCATTCCACCGGAAGATGGGCCTGAGCGAAGTTGAGCTGACCCCGGAGATCAGTAAATTTCTGGGCGCAGAGCTCACCGTCCCGACCACAGAGCAAACACCGGCCAAAACCGGAAACCGGCCGGCTGCATCGGCCTCATTTTTCAAACCCGCTCCCGATTCGGCGATCGGCCAGCCCCTGGCGGAGATCTACCAGGATATCATTGACTGCACTAAATGCTCTCTACATAATAAGCGTCGCAATATCGTCCCCGGCTGCGGACCGGCCGGGGCATCCCTGTTCATCGTCGAAGACCAGCCGGCTGCAGCCGAAGATGAAACTGGGTATCCTTTCGCCGGAGAAGCGGGAGAGCTGTTCGACAAGATGATGAAGGCGATCGGTCTCGACCGTTCGCAGATATATCTGGCCTCGATCGTCAAATGCCGACCCGGGAACGACCGGGACCCCGATCCGCAGGAGACCAGGACCTGTCTCTCTTACCTGGCCCGCCAGATCGCTGCGGTCAATCCGGCGGTGATCTGCACGATGGGACCACTGGCCGCCCGGGTCCTTACCGGCAACCACCAATCCCTCTTTCGGTTCAGGGGTCGTTTTCATGATTTTCACGGCACCCCGCTGATGCCAACCTTTCATCCCCGCTTCCTCCTGAAAAATGAGGAAATGAAAAAAGCCAGCTGGGCCGACCTGCAGACGATCCAGAAAAAGCTCCCTGAGAGCAAAGACGAAAAGAAATGATCTCGAAAAAAAAATACCGGCTGCTGATGCATGGTAGCAACTTTCTGGTCGAACTGGATAGCAAACCGCGAAAATGCGAATTTTACCAGAGCGTCTTCATCGAATCGTCCAGCCCGCGACAGGCCGAGTTATTGTCCACCACCACCCTCTTGCATGACAAGAAACTACAGGCCCTGACCCTGAATAAAGACAACGATCCGCCCCGGATCAAGATGCTCACCTACTGGGAACTGGACGATTTCGATTATGTCGGCAACCACCTTGCCACCGACCGCACTTTTCATACAGAAAAGAAATGGTGGCAGTTCTGGAAATGAGCCCACAAATGATCCGCATCCTGAAAACATTCATCCCGATGGATCTGTAGAGGATGAAAGCTATGAACCGCAACATCTTTGTCCTGGCCCTGAGCCAGGCCCTGGGCATGTCGGGAGCGCCGATGATGGTGTTGCTCGGCGGCATTATCGGCGTCGAGCTGGCCCCCGACAGATCATGGGCCACCCTGCCCCTGGCCCTGATGGTCATCGGCGGCGCCTCGGCGACCATCCCGGCCGCTCTACTGATGGGCAGGATCGGTCGGCGTAATGGCTTCATCGCCGGGATGGTCATCGCCCTGCTCGCCTGTCTCTGTGCCATCCAGGCCATCCATACCGAAAACTTCATCCTCTTCTGTGGTGCCGCGCTCGGACTCGGAGCCAATATGGCCTTCGTCCAGCAATATCGTTTCGCAGCGGCGGAAAGTGTTGAGCGAGACCACGTGGGCCGAGCCGTTTCAATGGTGCTGATCGGCGGAGTGATCGCTGCCTTCCTCGGTCCGGAACTGGCCAAAAATTCCCGGGACTGGCTAGCCCTGGGTCCATACAGCGGTTCGTTTGCTGCTCTGGCGCTCATCTATCTGCTCAACATCGGCCTGATGTCCTTCCTGCGCATGGAGGTCGGCAAGACTGGCAGTATTGACGGAGAGCAAAGACCCCTTAAAGCCATCATTGGCCAACCCCTGTTCATCACCGCCGTGCTGGCCGCCATGGTCTCATACTGGTGCATGACCTTCATCATGTCCGCCACCCCGGTCAGCATGCATGTTATAGACGGGTTTTCCCTGGACGACACCGCCTGGGTGGTCCAGAGCCACGTTATAGCGATGTTCGCCCCTTCGCTCTTTACCGGCTGGCTGATCGACCGTTTCGGACTACGCCGCCTGATCTGGGCGGGGATCCTGCTGATGACCTTATGCGTAGTTGCGGCCCTGATCAACCGCCACCTGATCCATTACTGGGCCGGTCTGGTCCTGCTCGGGATCGGCTGGAACTTCCTTTTCGTCGGCGGCACCACCCTGCTGACCAGAACCTACCAGCCGGCCGAGCGTTTCAAGGCCCAGGCCTTTAATGACTTCACGGTATATGGCTTCCAGGCCACCGCCTCCCTTTCGGCCGGAGCCTTGATCTTCCTGGTCGGCTGGGAAACAGTCAACCTGCTGACTCTGCCCTGGCTGCTGATCACCCTGATAGTCGTACTCAAAATGGGCCGCCGCCTCGACCGGCCGGTCGAGAACTGACAAGAATGAGCCGGATAGAAAGTTTCCCGCCGGTCGAAAGCCCGGCGGCCCGGGTGCTGATCCTCGGCTCAATGCCCGGTCAACTTTCCCTCGATAAGCAGCAATACTACGCCCATCCCCGCAACAGTTTCTGGTTTATAATGGGAGAGTTGTTCTCTTTTCCGATCACGACCCCGTACGAAGATCGCCTCGAGATCCTGCGCCGTAACCGGATCGCCCTCTGGGACGTGATCGGCAGTTGCTCAAGACCAGGCAGTCTCGATGCAAACATCGACAACTCTTCGCTGCAGCCCAACGATATCGCAACTTTTCTCGCCGACCACCCCCGGATCAGGGCAGTGTTCTTCAACGGCGCCAAAGCAGAACAGGCTTACCAGAGACATGTTGCACCGGGATTGGCTAAAGGAGGGGAAAAGCTGACCTGCCAACGACTGCCGTCAACCAGTCCCGCCCATGCCGGGATCAACCGGGAACAGAAATTGGCGGCCTGGCAGATCGTCAGGGAGTACGCTTCTGACCCGTGAGATGAGGATATGCCGTGTAAAGGAGAGAAAAATTGGCCAGGAGCAACAAGTTTAGTTTGCAGGGCTGACTTGATTA
>CBDVDF010000158.1:0-5049 GCA_965372675.1 uncultured Desulfobacterales bacterium | reverse complement strand
GGCGAAAGAGGCTGCTGAGTCGATGATCAGGTATCTTGAAGGACGTGATCTGAAAGAAGGCCGGGTCCCGCAAGCTGAATAAGCATTATTAACAACAATATAACAAAAAAAACGCCGCCACCTGTTCGCAGGGGCGGCGTTTTTTTTACTTTATTTTCAGGTAGGCAAGATTCAGTTCGTTGACGTAATTTGAGATGCCGTTGGTCAACTGTTCGGAGACCTGGCTGATATACTTGTCCGAACGCAGCCACTTGGCTTCGGTCGGGTTGCTGATAAAGGCGATCTCAGTGAGGATCGCCGGCATCTGGGCCCCGATCAGGACGATGAATGGCGCCTGCTTGACCCCCAGGTCTCTGACCTTGTAGGTCGGCCTCAGGCCCGTGACCATGTGGTCGTGGACATACTCGGCCAGTCTGATCGACTCGCTCTTCTTGCTGTTCTGAATCAGGTCAAGAAGGATGGTCTGTAGGTCGCTGATCTGGCTGGTCGAGGTCGAGTTCTCCCTGGCTGCCAGCTCCATGGCCCCCTTGCTGCGGGCCAGATCAAGGATGTAGGTTTCGGTGCCGTGGGCCTTTTTGGAGCGGGCCGCATTGACATGGATGGAGATGAAAAGATCTCCGTCACTGGTGTTGGCGATGGCGGTACGCTCTTCGAGGGGAATGAAAACGTCCCGGTCCCGGGTCATGATCACTTCACAATCGAGCTTCTCTTTGAGCCGGTGCGCTACCAGTTTGGCGACTTTCAGGACGATGTCCTTTTCCATCAGGCCATTTTTGCCGCGGGCACCTGAATCCTTGCCGCCGTGACCGGGGTCGAGGACAATTCTCTTGATGCCGAGACCGAGCTGCTGGGCCAGTGAGGGTGGGGCGGTCTGAACCTTGGCATCGATGGCTATCTTGGCATTGGCCTCGATCGGGGTTTCGATAACTATCGGTGTTGATATTGGTGCTTTGGCGAGCTGGCTTTTCGGGCGGCTCGCACTGGTGGCGGTAGATTTTATTTTTGTTTCGGTTGCGACCCGGGTTGACGGCGGCGGGGTTTTTTCTGTAACGGCTGTTGAGATGGGCATCGCCAGCGGTTTTCTGGTCTTCTCTGCCGCTCTGCTTTCTTCCTCGGGCTTCTGGCCCATAACATCAATAACTATCCTGAAGGGGTTATGAAGGGTGAAGATCTTGTAGTCGGACAGGGACTCGGTATCGAGGACCACCCTGGCGGTGGTCGGTGAGTGCTGGCCGCTCCTGACCCTTTTGAGCAAGCCGTCATCAACGGGGATAGGATCTTGCAACTCCGCGGCGATCTGGCAGTTTTCCAGGTCTATATAAAGACGCCGCGGGGCATTAGCGGTTTTCTTCAGGAGATTTTCTTTGTATTCGACCTTGGCGGTGGTCTCTATAACTACCCTGGTGTAGTTTTTGTTGGACCAGTGCCTTATCGGTTTTAACTCGGCCTGGATCGTTGCGCGGCTGGTTTTATTCGCTGTCGCCCGGCTCTTAGATCGGGACTTTTTCTTCTTTTGGCCGGCCTGCAGAACAGGGGTGTAGCCGCTGTTGCCAACCCCGAGTTTCGCCAGCATGGTGAGTGCTTCGGGGACCATATCTCCGTTCGGGTAGCGCTTGATCAAGCGCTTCAGGAGCCGGGTAGCCTTCTTTTCTGCCTGGCGGTTTTCGAGATATATGTTGGCGATGGCGAAAAGGGCATCATCGGCGAGGCGGCTCTTGGAGTAGAGGGAGATCAGGTCCTCGTAGTAGGCAATTGCTTCTCCGAGGTCCAGGGGGTTATTGAAGTGGTCGAACATTTCCTGGTAAATAAGGCCCACTCTGAGAAGACTCGGCGGCGCCAGCCGGTGGGAGCGGTTGTTCTGGTAAATGTTGCGAAAATTCCTGATCGCTGTCAGCCAGTTCTGGCGTTCGGCAGCGAGGGATTTACTGCCGGCCACTTTGCGATGGTATACCTTGGCCTGATCGTAGCGTCCTTCCAGACCGGTCCGGGGTGTCGCCGCTCCAGCGGTCAGCGGAGTCGACAGGGCCAGAAGAAGGGCGAGCAGAGTAAGCACCCTTGAGAGGGCGGATAATTTATCTCTATTCAAACTCTTTAACATCGTCATAATCAGTAGTTGCGGATATAGCAGATTAATCATCTTCATTCAACTTTTTTAGTTCATAAATCAGGGCCAGAGCATCCAGGGGACTCAGATTATCGGGATACAGTTCGGTTAGTTTTTGCCGGACCGGGTGCGAGTCTGGGCTGAACAGACCAAGCTGGCTGGGTTGCTCCGGCCCCTTTCGGCTTGGCCCGGCGATGCGCGGTTGTCCTTGCTGGTTGAATTCGCCTTTTTCGATGTTTTTGAGGATCTCTTTGGCCCTTGATACCACCCGGGGCGGGACTCCGGCCAGGGCGGCGACCTGGATCCCGTAACTGCGATTGGTGCCACCGGGCAGCAGTTTATGGAGGAAGACGATGGTGTCGTTCCATTCTCTCACTGCAATATGGTAATTCCTGATCCGTTCGTTGGTTTTTGCCAGTTCGGTCAGTTCGTGATAATGGGTGGCGAAGATGGTCTTGACCCCTTTGCCGTTCTTGTTGACCAGGTCTTCAGTGACCGCCCAGGCGATGGAAAGCCCGTCGAAGGTGCTGGTGCCGCGACCGACCTCATCGAGGATCACCAGGCTGCGCTCCGTAGCGTTGTTGAGGATATTGGCGGTCTCGTTCATTTCCACCATAAAAGTCGATTGGGCTTTGCGCAGGTCGTCCATGGCCCCGACCCGGGTGAATATCCGGTCGACGATACCGACCCTGGCCTCTGTGGCCGGCACCATACTGCCCATCTGGGCCATCAGAACGATCAGGGCGGTCTGTCTGAGCACGGTTGATTTGCCGGCCATATTGGGCCCGGTGATGATCAGGACCTCTTCGCTGTTCTGGTCGAGATGGATGTCATTGGGGACGAAGCGGCCCGGCGGCAGGGCCTGTTCGATCACAGGATGACGGCCTTCAGTGATCGTTATTACTTCGGAGTCGTCGACCTGCGGCCGCACATAGTGGTGGCGGCGGGCGACTTCGGCAAGACTGCAGAAGAAATCCAGTTCCGCTACGAAGGCGGCGGCCCGGAGGATCCACCGGCTCTGGCCGGCGACCTTTGCCCTGATCTCGCAGAAAAGCTGGTATTCGAGGTCAAGCCGCTTGTCCTGGGCGCCGAGAACCTTCTCCTCGAACTCTTTGAGTTCCGGGGTGATGAAACGTTCGGCGTTGGCCAGGGTCTGTTTACGGATGAAATAGTCGGGGACCTTGGCCTGCTGGGCCCTGGTGACCTCCAGATAATAACCGAAGACCCGGTTGAAACCGATCTTCAGGTTGCTGATGCCGGTTTTCTCTTTTTCCTGCTCCTCAAGCTCGAGGATGAGATTTTTGCCTTTAGTGAGCAGGGTGATCAGCTCGTCAAGGTCGCTGTTGTAGTCATCCTTGATCAGGCCGCCATCCCGGATGGTGATCGGAGCGTCCTCCCGGATACTTCTGTCAAGCAGCTCCCTGATATCTGCCAGTTCATCGAGGCTGTCGCATTGTTCGGTGAGGATGCCGGCCGCTTCCGCCGTGGCCTTTAAGGCCGGCAGTTGGGCCAGAGATTGCTTGAGGGCGGTGAGGTCCCGGCCATTGCCGCTGCCCAGGACCACCCGGCTGTTAAGTCTCTCCAGATCATAGACCCCATTAAGAAGCTCTCGCAGTTCCGAACAGTAGCCAGGGTTGCCGGCCAGTTGCTCGATGGTGTCTAGTCGGTGGTTGATCTCACCAATATTCTGCAGGGGGAAAAGCAGGTTCCGTTTGAGCAGCCTGGCCCCCATCGGGGTGCAGGTCCGGTCCAGGCAGTGGAGCAGCGAGCCTTGCCGCTGACTGCCGATCAGGGTCTGGGTCAGTTCCAGGTTGCGGCGCGAAGAATCGTCGATCATCAGCACATCGTCAACGAACAGGGGGGTGAGGCGGTCGATGTGGGACAGATCTGTCTTCTGGGTTTCCTTGAGGTACTGGAGGAGCCCCCCGGCTGCGGTAAGTCCGGCCGAAAGATTCTCACAGCCGAAACCGGCCAGGTTGCTGATCTGGAAATGCTCAAGGACGATCTCGCGGCAGGTGTCGGGCTGAAAGAATCCTTCAGTACGTCTGGTGATGCAGATAGATGGCAGCAGACCGAGGCTTTCCGGCAGATTTTCCTGGTCATTCGGTTCGATCAATAACTCCGCAGGCATCATCCGGTTCAGTTCGTCAACCAGATCTTCGGCTTCTTCTCTTTCGGTCACCAGGAATTCGCCGGTGGAAAGATCGAGAAGGCTTAAGCCCCATACCTTTCCGGAAAGGCAGACCGCTGCCAGGTAGCGGTTACTCTTGTCGTCAAGGACCTGCTCTTCGGTGACCAGACCGGGGGTTACGACCCGGACCACCTCTCTCTTGACCACCCCTTTGGCCTGTTTCGGATCTTCTACCTGTTCGCAGACCGCTACTTTATGGCCGGCATTGACCAACTTGGCGAGGTAGGAGGCCCCGGCATGATGGGGGATGCCGCAGAGGGGGATGCGGTTCTCCTCCTTGTCCTTATTGTTTCTGGAAGTCAGGGTTATGCCAAGGATCTTCGAGGCCACCTTGGCATCATCGAAGAACATCTCATAGAAATCTCCCAACCGGTAAAAGAGGATGGCGTCCTGGTGATCTTTCTTGATCTCCAGGTATTGCTTGAGCATCGGGGTTAAGTTTGCTGTTTTGCTCATCTTACGCTCAGGCTGCCTGGGGGTCGAGGAGGCTCTGGAAATCGTCAAGCAGCCGGTTGAAGGTTTGCTCAATATGTTCCGGGATGGTGCGAATCTCTGCAACGGTGGCCATGAAATTATGATCGCCATGCCACCTGGGAATAATATGGAAATGGAGATGATCGGCGATGCCGGCCCCGGCGACCTCGCCGAGGTTGAGCCCGATATTGAAGCCGTTCGGCCGCAGCTGTTTTTTGAGGATGGCGCTGCTGCTTCTGACCTGGCCGATCAGTCGGGCTGCTTCGTCGTCGGTAAGGTC
>CBDVDF010000157.1:0-5069 GCA_965372675.1 uncultured Desulfobacterales bacterium | reverse complement strand
CACCGAGGTGGTCGAACACCTGCATCGGCCCGGCGAGGAACTGGACCGGTTATGGGCGGTTCTGCAGCCGGGCGGCTGGCTGGGAATTATGACCAAGATGGTCATTGATCGCGAAGCCTTTGCGGCCTGGCACTACAAAAATGATCTGACCCATGTCTGTTTTTTCTGCCGGCAGACCTTCAGCTGGTGGGCCGGGAAATATGGCGCCAGCCTGATCTTTTCAGGCAACGATGTAGTGCTTCTTCGCAAACCAAACAGCTGACCGGGGGTACAGATCGTGGCCAGGTGCTGTTATTGGATCGATGCAGCAGCAAGCAGGGGACTGAATACTTCGCATTTCTGGCAGAACTCCATTTTATTCTGCCATTTGCTCTGGCTGACACATTCACAGAGGGTGCCGTTGATGAACCAGCAGAGCTTGCCGGCCTGAAATTCCCAGGCCGGACATTGTTCCTTTCTTGCCGCCGGGCATTTCTTCACGGTCCAGCAAGGTTTTCTTGTTTCAAAGCTCTTCTCTTTATGGGCCATCAGGAAATATAACTGGCGTTCCACGTGGGAGGGGATAGAGCGCCAGCCCTGTTCGTAGCTGTGGATGGCCTTGATCGAAACACCGAGTATTTCGGCCAGCTTCTTCTGGGTCTTGGCCAGATTTTTCCTGGCAACAGCAAATTCTTTGTCATTCATGATCAGCCTCGTTTATTTGTAATATAGAATCTGTAAATCGGTTCCTGTTGTCTTGCTCTTCAGCTGGCCGGGCATGTTTGACTATTCGTTCCGGCTCTGTCATATCTCGCGGCAGACAATCTTGCCTCCAGGCAACTCCGGTGCTGGTCTACGAGCTCCCGGCGCTTTTCATTTGTAAATTCCTCCGCCAGGCCGAATTTCTTTTCCAGGGAAGATCCCTGGCGGTATCCGGCGAACGGGCAGCCCTGTTCTTTCTCTAAAGGCAGTGGGCATCTGATCAACAGGCTGAATACCGTTGATATTTCTGTGGTGGTCATGTCGTTGACCTGCTTCATCGTAATTTGTTCCTCGATCGAATGGTTTGCATGGAAAAGGCCTGACAGGCACTTGTCTGACTAAAATACCACTCAGTGAGAGACAGGGGAATGCGGCATATTGTCGCATTACAATGGTTGGGCTGGGAGCGCTGGCTGGGAAAGGGAGCTGCTTTCAGCAGAAACAACCGGAGGGGCCGCCCGGGATCAGGCCGATGATCTGCAGATGCCGAAACAGGTTGGTCAGGCCCATCAACACTACCATCACTCCGGCGCTGCGCAGCATCCAGCCACGGGCTCTGCTGCCCAGCCATTGGGCGGCAGAACCGAAAACCAGCAGGGCCGGAGCGGTGCCGAGGCCGAAGAAGATCATGACCATCGCCGCCCTGGTTGGTGAGGCGGTCTGGGCTGCGGTGATCGCCATCGCATAGAGAAAGCCGCAGGGCAGAAAACCGAAGATCATCCCCAGCGGCAGGGAGGCAAGGGCGGGTGGTAATTTACGGATCCCGCTGACCGCGGCGGTGAGACTGCGGATCGGTCCGGCGAATTCCAGCTGCATTATATTGATCCGGCGGAAGGCACCGGCGGTGCCTAAGCCCAGGACGATGATGAACAGGTCGGTGGCGATCAGCAACCAGAGGGTCAAGCCCTCAAAAGCGGTCGTATAGGCCATCAGCGAACCGAGCCAGCCGACCAGCAGACCGATCAGGCCATAGGTGATCAATCGTCCCGAATTGTAAAGGAGATGAAAGAGCGGCCCGCTCTTGCGGCCTGTTTCTGATAATGAGAGGGCGGTAACGATGCCGCCGCACATTCCCAGGCAATGGCCGGAACCGAGGAAACCGGTGATAAAGGCCATGCTGTAAAGAGGTTCATTCATCGGTTTGACTCATCTTTACCAGTATTGTTGTCATGATCACTGCTCCCTGCTTCATCATCATCTTCCAGCATCCGGTACTTGGGGCGTTCAATATCGTCATATTCCCCTTTTTTCACGGACCAGATAAAGACCAGCCAGGCCGCGATACCTAAAAATAGCGAGAGGAGCATGAGGATCAGGATGGATTTAAACATGCATTTCACCTTTTTCGGGTCGGAAAGATTTCAGGCGCAGCGAATTGGCCACAACGCATATCGAGCTTGCGGCCATTGCCGCGGCAGCATAGACCGGCGCGAGATGACCTGATGCTGCCAGGGGAATTGCCACCAGGTTATAGGAAAATGCCCAGAAAAGATTCTGCCGGATGATCTTCAGGGTCTTGCGGGCCAGGCGGATCGCTGCCGGCAGCAGTACAAGGTCGTTGTTGATCAGGACCAGGTCAGAGATCTCCAGGGCAATATCGGTACCGCCGCCCATTGCACAGCCGACCGAGGCCGCGGACAGGGCAGGAGCGTCATTTACCCCGTCGCCGACCATCAGGACGACCTCCTGCTGCGCCCGGAGATCCTCCACCCAAGCCGTTTTTGCGGCCGGGGTCATATCCGCACAATATTGATCGATCCCGGCAAGAGCTGCCACCTTTTCGGCCGAGAGTTGATGGTCTCCGGTCAGCAGAAAAGTCTTGAGGCCAAGACGGGAGATCTTCCGGACCGCTGTAATGGCTCCGCTTCTGAGCCGGCTGTCAAGATAGATGCAGCCACGATAGCGGCCATTCTCAGCGATATATACTTCGCTAAGAGCTGTTACTTTGGCATCCTCCGGCAGGGCTATGTTGTTTTCCGCCATCAAGGTTCTACTTCCGGCCAGCAGAGTGCTCTCTTTCGTCTCAAGCCTGACCCCTTTGCCGGCTATGATGGTGCTCCCCCCACCGGTGGTCCGGATTCCTTCCTGCTGTGCCTTGGCAAGTATACCCCTGGCCAGGGGATGACTGGATCCTGCTTCGGCCCTGGCCGCGATCTCCAGGAGTGCAAGGTTGTTGCCGTCAACCGCAGCAATGGATACCGCCTGGGGGAATGGCTCGGTCAGAGTACCGGTTTTGTCGAAACCGGCCACGGTCAAGCGGGCAGTGGCTTCCAGGGTGTCACCGCCCCGGAACAGGATGCCATGACTGGCCGAAACGCCTGTTGCGACAAGAATAGCGGTCGGTGTTGCCAGGCCGAGAGCACAGGGGCAGGCAACCACAAGGACAGAGATCCCGTGCAGCAGGGGAACAACCAGGTCGTCACTATGCAGGCTCCAATAGCCGGCTGTGGCCAGGGCCATGATGATAACGGTCGGGATAAACTTGCCGGCAACCCGGTCGGCCAGCCTCTGTACCGGTGCTTTCCTGGCCTGCGCTTCCTCGATCATTCTGGTGATGCGGGCCATGAAAGAGCTGCCGGCAGGTTGCGTGACCTGTACCATGACAGCGGTGGATACATTCAATGAACCGGCAAGCAGGGTATCGTCCACCTGTTTGAGAACCGGCTCTGCTTCTCCCGTCAGTACGGACTCGTCTACCTCTGTTTCCTGGTCCAGCAATACCCCATCGACAGGCAGCCGGTCACCCGGCCCGACCAGGATGGTATCTCCAATCTGCAGCTGACTGCTGGTGACCACGATCGTCTCATCGCCTCTGAGCAGGCGGGCAGTATCAGGAGCGAGGCTCAACAGTTTATCGATCCCGCTGTAGGCCTTCTTCCGGGCGCTGTTTTCAAAGATCCGGCCAAGCAGGATCAGGGTGATGATCATCGCCGATGTTTCGAAGAACACCTCCCCGCCGACCAGCAAGGCACCAAGACTATAGAGATAGGCGGCCAGGACTCCCATCGCGATAAGCAGATCCATGTTAGGGGCCTTGTTGACAATACTTCGCCAGGCGCCACGGAGAAAGGGCGCCCCGGAGAAAAAGACCACCGGGGTGGCAACCAGGGCGGCAAAATATTGCAAGAGTTGCCTGGTTGCCGGCTCCATGCCACTGAAATATCCTCCATACAGGGCGATGGAATAGCCCATGAGCTGCATGGAAAGAAATGCCGCCGTACCAAAACGGATCAGCAGGGATCGGCTTTCCTCTTCATGGATAAGGCGGGCTTGATCCTGAGTAAAAGGTTTTGGCACATAACCCAGCCGGGAGATCGCCTTAAAGATGAGGCTTGGTGAGGTTTGGGCCGGATCAAAACGAACCCGGCCGCGATGGGTTCCGTAGTTGACCGTGGCGGCCTCGATCCCCGGTTTTTTGCTCAAAATTGTTTCGATCAGCCAGATGCAGGCGGCACAGCGAATACCAGAAACGATAAACGAAATTTCACGACTATCATCCCGGTCAGTAGTAAATGCTGCCAGGTATTCATCATTATAGATCGTTTCAAAAGAGCCTTCAGGTATGCCAGGGGTTTCCCAGCTCCTTTTTTTATAGAACGAATCGAGCCCGGCCCCGGTGATTATGAGATAAGCACCCCGGCAGCCCTGGCAGCAGAAATGCAGCTCTTCGCCGTCAATTTGCTCGATCACCCGGTCAGACGGCGGGATCGGCAGGTTGCAGTGGATGCAGGTCTCGGGAAGGGTCATGGTTAAAGTTATAAGTGCCTAAAGTTATAAGTGCCTAAAGTTGCGGATGTTATTTAATCAGAAAAGTACCGCAATTTTAAGCATTATAACTGGCTAATATTTGTCCTGTGAACATTTCAATCTCTGTCGAGATCAGTTGGTAAACTCATAACAATTATCAGGATGGCTAAGTAAGAATTATGGGCCTCTGTGTCATAGGTTGAGCAACAGCTGTCGATTGAGCCGGGCGCCTTCCCGGGTTAATTCAAGGCGGGCCTGGATCGTGCCGGTGAGGTTGTCGCCGAGATCGACCCGGTAATAGCCGGCAGCGACCTCCTGCAAAGGCAGGTGGATGTTCTCGGCGCTGTCAGGAATCGCCAGGTAGAGGGTGCCGACCGCACGGGCTACCTCGCCACCCTCCCGGTCGGTGAGATGAAATTCGAGGGCGCGGCCGTTGAGTTTGCTTTCAAGGTTCCAGCCGAGGCTCTCGGCGGCCCGCTTTTCTACCTGGCTGGTGTTGTATTTCAGCCCTTTGCTGTAGTAGTCAGCATCGGTAACTTCGCTGCCAAACCTGCTGGCCTGCAAGGCCGACCAGACTGAAA
>CBDVDF010000156.1:0-5072 GCA_965372675.1 uncultured Desulfobacterales bacterium | reverse complement strand
ACAGCTATTAAAGCGAAATCAGCTAGGGCTCAGTCCAGAGCCTTATTCCACTCTGCGATCTTGTCGGCACATTTTTCCAACAGGGCTGTAGTATCTCCCTCAATGCTGACCGCGTTCAACGCATCACTCTGAACAATAGTATTGACCACATCCATGTCGCTATCTGATTCAACTACCCCGAAAACCGCGTGTTTGCCGTCCAGCCAGGCCGTCGGCACATGGGTGATAAAGAACTGGCTGCCGTTGGTGTTAGGACCAGAGTTGGCCATCGACAGTATCCCCGGCCGGTCGTGGACCAATTCCGAATCAAACTCATCGGCAAAATTATAACCCGGTCCCCCCATGCCACTTCCCTGGGGACAACCGCCCTGGACCATGAAATCAGGGATCACCCGGTGAAAATTCAGACCGTTATAGAAGCCCCGATTGGCAAGATTGACAAAGTTAGCCACGGTGTAGGGAACTTTGTCACCAAACAGCTTGACCCTGATCTTGCCCTTGCTGGTATCGAAAACGGCGGTTAATTCATTCTGATCACTCATCTATATCTCCTTATAATTAAGTTTGTTTTATTGGTTTGAGCGAAGCAAGATAGCATTGGCCCCGACTAAAATCAAGTTTGTCATATAAAGGGAGATCTCTCCCGCTAGTCGAAATGACAGGGCGGGAGAGTGAAAAGTTAAAAATGAAAAGTTAAAAGTTGCGGTGGTTACTATTCAGAAAGATCTCTCCGGCGTTGCGCCCTGAAAGAAGTGCCCTTGGGGTGCCGTTCGAGATGACAGAGTAAGAGAGAGATCGCCGCGGTCATTCCATTCCCTCGCGATGACGAAGTTTACTTCCGTCACTGCGAGGAACCCTTCAGGGTGCACCCCTAGGGCACTTCTTTCAGGGCGCGAAGCAGTCTCTCCTTTATATGACAACTCTGAACTTTCCCCTTTCCCCTCACATCTCGCACCTCGCACCTCGCACCTCGCACCTCGCATCTCGCATCTCGCATCTATAAAAAACACAAATCACCTTGGCAATTTGATCTTGCATTGAATATATTAGCCAATGCACTTTTTAACTGACGATCTTTTCCCTGAACCACGCCGCTAGCGGCCACATTACTCCTGGTAAAATGCTTAAAACCGAAGTCCCACAAGACGAGGGCATCGCCGAAGGCTTGAAGGAAGTCACTTACGCGGTGGATGATGATGGCCGTTATGTTCTGGTGCCGAGTGCCGGTTGGGAGCCCAAGAACATCTCCAACCATCAGGCATGGGAGGTCATCGCCGAACAGATCGAAACAACCCGGCGCCAGGTGCTGACCAACGAGGTCTCACCACTGGCCTACCATATGGCCCGCAACCTGATGGACCTGTCGCTACTTGCCCAGTACATGGGGATCATGCGCTGGCGGGTCAAACGCCATATGAAACCAAGGGTATTCAATAAATTAAACCCGGAGATGATCAAAAAATACGCGCTGCTTCTCAAGGTAAGCCCAGAGCAGTTGAAAGATATTTCCCTGGTCAAAGAGCCGGTAATTCCCGGCCAGGACAAAAAACAACCATGAAAATAGATTATGAACATCACCAATCCGCCCACTGCGAGAACGGCGTAACAGCCGGCCTCATCTCCCATTACGGCATCCGGATGAGTGAGGCCATGGCCTTCGGCATCGGCGGCGGGCTTTTTTTCGGATACATACCATTTATCAGGCTTAACAACCTGCCTCTAACCACTTTCCGGGTTATAACCGGGGCCATTTTCAGCCGGTCTACCAAGGCACTGGGGATCAAGATCCAGAGCCGCAAGTTCCGTGACCAGCAACAGGCCATGCGGGTTCTTGATGAAACTATCGCCGAAGGAACGCCGGTGGGTCTGCAGACCGGGGCCTGGTGGCTGCCCTACTTCCCCGAGGCCTATCGTTTCCACTTCAACATGCACAACCTGGTGGTTTACGGCAAAGAGGGCGACAACTACCTGATCAGTGATCCGGTCTTCCCGGAACCGGTGCTCTGCGCCAGCGATGACCTGCGCAAGGCCCGTTTTGCCAAAGGGGCTCTGGCCCCGAAGGGCAAGATGTACTGCCTCAAAGATGTCCCGGCCCAGGTCGATATGGCAACGGCGGTCAGCAACGGCATCAAAACCGTCACCAAGGCCATGCTCAAATACCCCCTGCCGATCATCGGCATCTCCGGCATCCGATACCTGGCCCGGCGGTTGGAGAAATGGCCTGCCAAACTGGGCGAAGAAAAGGCCCTGCTTTACCTGGGCCAGTTGATCAGAATGCAGGAAGAGATCGGCACCGGCGGGGCCGGTTTCCGCTTTATCTACGCCGCCTTTCTCCAGGAAGCCGCCGAGCACCTTGACGACAAACGGTTCCTGGACTTTTCGACCAGGATGACCGGTATCGGCGACCACTGGCGACTACTGGCGGTCAAGGCCGCCCGCAACTGCAAGGGCCGCGCTGATGCAGAGGATAGTTATCCGGTCATGGCAAAAATATTAATGGATTGCGCCGATCTGGAAGAAGAACTCTATCGTGATCTGGCTACGGCCGTTAATTAAGCGGAGGAAAAGATGAAAAAGATCCTGCTGATCAGCCCGGCTTATCGGACCAAACTTCTTGAAAATGTCCGGGTCCTGGCCTTACCGCCGCTCAACCTGACGACTATCGCCGCCCATACTCCGGATAACTACGAAGTACGGATCCTCGACGAAGCCTATGACGATATAGACTACGACACCGACGCAGACCTGGTCGGCATCACCTGTATGACCCCGCTGGCGCCCCGGGCCTATGAAATAAGCCGGGAATTCCGCAAGCGTGGCGTACCGGTGGTCATTGGCGGCATCCACCCCTCGATGATGCCCGAGGAAGCAGCCGGTTATGCCGACGCGGTAGTGGTCGGCGAAAGCGAAGAGCTCTGGCCCCAACTGTTGAAGGATTTTTCCGGCAACCGGCTGCAGCAGTTCTACCGGGTCGATAAAAGACCGGATATTACCCATCTGCCCGCCCCGCGCCGTGATCTGCTGACCAACAAGTATTTCGTCCAGACCGTCCAGACCTCCCGGGGCTGTCCCCACAACTGCAAGTTCTGCTCGGTAACGCTGTTCAACGGCGGTCAGTACCGGATGCGCGACATCGACAAGGTCATCGACGAGATCAACGCCATCCCCGACAAGAGGCTGTTCATCATCGATGACAACATTATCGGTTCGGGTCACAGCTGTATCAACCGGGCCTTCAGTTTTTTTGAGCGGTTGCAGGATTGCGGCAAGGAATGGGGCGGCCAAACCTGTCTGAACATCGTCGAACACGACGGTCTGCTCAAGGCTGCTTCGAAAAGCGGCGCCAAGGCCTTCCTGATCGGCTTCGAGTCGATCCAGGAGGCGACTCTGGCCTCTTTCAACAAAAAGGTCAATATGCGGCCGACCACCCGCAATTTCAAGGACGCGATCAAAAAGATCCACGACCACGGCATCGCCATTATCGGCGGTTTCATCTTCGGAACCGACGATGACAACGAGGACACCTTCAAACGGACCCTCGATTTCATCATGGAGGCTGAGGTAGACGCGGTCCAGCTCAGTATCCAGACACCGCTACCCGGCACCGCCCTTTACCAGCAGCTTGCCGACGAGAACCGGCTGCTGCTCAACAACTACCCACAAGACTGGGAGGCCTATAATATTTTCGAGCCGGTCTTCCAGCCGAAAAACTCCAGCCCGGAGGAACTTTACCAGAATCTGATCGACGCCTACCGCACCGTCTCCGCCCCCCTGCCTTCCCTGAAACGGGGCCTCAAGACCTTCCTGAAAACCCGCAGCCTGTTCTCAACCGGCATCTCCTTTTTCTGGAATTACGACAGCTACAAGACGATCAGCAAGATCACCAAACCCAGGATCTACTCCTGAAAAACCCCAAAAAAAAGAGCCATCCGCAAGGATAGCTCCCATATAAAAACAACATGGTCGATCGACCATGGAGGGGTGTGCAGTTAAGGCCCGCACACCGCTCGAATCTATAACATAGCCCCGTCCACGATGCAACTGATCACCAGCCCTTAACTCTAGCCCGGATATTTCACAAGTCGAGACGCCGGATAGACAAAGAGTAAGGCGTTTGAGCTATACTTTAGTATGCGAAACGCCTTACTCTGCAGGATATGCGGATGTATCGGCTTGTGAAATATTCGGGCTACGGCTTCACCGCCTCCTTCTGCTCTTTAGCCCGCTCATCTTCGATCATCTCCTTGGTATCCATCGCCCGATCAAAATTCTTGATCTGTTCAGGGGTCAGTAGCAGGTCTTTCAGGCCGAAAACCTGGAGCCGGCAGCTCTGGGTAAAAAGGCGATTCACCAACAGCAGGGAGGCAATTTCCAGCTCCTGAATTTTATTTTCCGAGACCGCATTCATGGTCTCGCTGATAAAACGCCCGTCAATTTCTTCGATATGGAGAAAAGACTTCAACAGCTCCCGGTATTGCTCTTCACTGTTCTCCAGCCGCCGGATCCGCTCCATATCGTGGTACAGTTCAAGCAGCTTTTTTCTAAACAATTTGTACTGGTGGTTGAGATAGCTGTTTTCCGAGACCTCGAATTCCTCCAGGTCCTTTCTGATCCCCTTGATGTTCTTGATCGAGTTCATGATATTACGGGAAGCGAAGATTATCCGCTCCAGGTCGTGGGCTTCGATCTCTTCCAGTTTCTGGGTCTGCAACCGCGCATAATAGGCAAAGATCTCGGCATGAAGAAGTTTGATGTTCTCGTAGAGGTCCTCATGCCTGTATCTCTTACCAATACTCTTTTCAAATGGCAGCTTCTGTTCAAAAACCAGCTTTTCGTCAATACCCAGTGACCTGAGGTTATATAGCTGGCATTCACCGAGCAGGTGGCGGATCTCTTTACCCAGCGCGGCGGCGGCCGCATCGGGGACCTCAACCGGGGTCCGGTCCAGAAAGACGGTGAGGATCGTTTTCCGATGCGGATAAACCTTGAGCAGGGTTCTGCCCAGCAGGTTGATAAAGGGCAGAAATATCAACACCCCCAGGACATTGAACAGGGTATGAAAAAGGGCCAGG
>CBDVDF010000155.1:0-5103 GCA_965372675.1 uncultured Desulfobacterales bacterium | reverse complement strand
TTGGGATGATGTTCAGTTGTTTATCGCCAAGCTCAATAAGCTGTCAGTGGCCAGGCAGTTTCGACTCCCCACCGAGGCCGAGTGGGAATATGTCTGCCGGAGCGGCGGCAAGGCAGAGACTTATTGCGGCGGGGATAATATTGAGATGGTCGCCCGATTCCGCAGTAACAGCGTTTTTTCAACCCATGCGGTTGGTAGCCGTTCTCCTAACGGTCTGGGGATTTACGATATGAGCGGCAATGTCTGGGAATGGGTCGAGGACTGGTACGGCAAGAAATACTATGAAACGGGGGGGAGCGAGCCGTCCCGTAATCCGACCGGGCCCGCGGCAGGATTGCTGAAAGTGTCCAGGGGTGGGGCCTGGGATTATGATCCCTGGTTCAACCGGGCCTGTCATCGCAATCGCTCATGGCCTGACAGTCACCACTTCAGTCTTGGTTTCAGGCTGGTTGCATCTGCAGGACAGTAAGCCATTTCTCTTGACACCCATCAGCCGCCATGTAAATTAACCCTCTTGTCAGATTGTTTGAGAGCAAACCGGATACTAACTAAGATCCTTAAGAAGAATAAATGATCCTGCAATATATTGAAAAACTTGGTGCCACGGCCCTTTACCATCTGCATGATCTTGGTCGGATGGGAGTGTTCCTTTACAGGGTTGTGCTCGGCATCTTTACCCCGCCTTTCCGCTTCCGGGCCACGCTCGGCCAGATCCGTGAGATCGGAGCAAACTCCTTGGGCCTGATCTTTTTCACGGCGGCATTTACCGGCATGGTTCTTGGTTTGCAGGGTTATTATACCCTCCGGAAGTTCGGTTCCGAGGGTATGCTCGGCTCGGCTGTCGCCCTTTCCCTGCTCCGAGAGATGGGACCGGTGCTCACCGCCCTGATGGTAAGCGGTCGGGCCGGTTCGGCCATGTGTGCCGAGATCGGGATCATGAGGAACAGCGAACAGATCGATGCCCTGGAGTGCATGGCTATTGATCCCTTCCGCTATCTGATCGCCCCCAAATTTCTGGCTACCCTGATCTCAATTCCGCTTTTGACCCTGGTCTTCAATGTGGTGGGTATCTTTGGCGGATATCTGGCCGGAGTCTATATGCTTGGGGTGAATCCCGGCGCCTTCTTATCTGGTATGGAGCAGAGTGTGGTAAATAAAGATATTGTCATGGGGCTTATAAAGTCGCTGGTTTTTGCCGGCCTGATCGTCTGGATCTGTACCGGCCGCGGTTATTTTGTCCATCAGATCAAGGGGGCCGGCTACGGGGCGGAAGGAGTGAGCCGGGTGACCACCCAGGCAGTTGTTCTTTCATCCATATCGATATTGGTATGGGACTATATCCTGACGGCGATCCTCTTATGAGTGAACCAGTAATTAAACTGATTGATGTCGTAAAGCGTTTCGGCCGGCAGACCATTCTCGATCATGTTAATCTTGAGATCTGCCGCGGCAGGACCACGGTCATTGCCGGCGGCAGCGGCCAGGGCAAGAGTGTGACCCTGAAGCTGATCCTGGGGCTGTTGAAGGCTGATTCCGGCTCTATATTGGTGAAAGGTCGTGATGTTACCGCGATGGGTCGCAAAGAACTGAACGAGATCAGGACGGTCTTCGGGGTCCTCTTTCAAGGGTCGGCCCTGCTTGACTCATTAAGTGTTTTCGATAATGTCGCCTTGCCCCTCAGAGAGCGCACCAGTCTGAGCAAGGATGAGATCCGGCAAAGGGTGATGGACACCCTGATCCAGCTTGGCCTGATCGGCCACGAGGAAAAATTCCCGGCCCAATTGAGTGGCGGGATGAAGAAAAGGGTCGGACTGGCCAGGGCTTTACAGCTGCAGCCGGAGATCATGCTTTTTGATGAACCGACCACCGGCCTTGATCCCGAGAAGACCCTCGAGATCTACCAGTTGTTTTTCGATACCCAGCGGAAGTATGGCTATACTTCGGTTATTGTCAGCCATGATATTCCCAAGGTATTTAATCTGGCAGACCAGGTTGTTATCCTGAACCACGGTAAACTGGTCTCGTTTGACAACCCGGAAGAGATCCAGCTGTCGGAAATTCCTGAGATCCGGTCTTTCGTAAAGGCCACCATGGGGCACCTCTATCTTAGCAGTGATCTGGAATAGGTCCGGCCCACCGGCCGGGAAAATTTAAAATGGTATCGTCATGAAAAAATTCAATCTGGAACTGACAGTCGGCTTTTTCTTGTTGGTCGGTTTTCTCTGTTTTGGTTATCTGTCTCTGCAGCTTGGCGAGGTTTCGATCTTTGCCGGGGAGAGAAATTACACCCTAGTCGCTGATTTTGACAGTATCTCAGGTCTTAAGGGCGGGGCTATCCTGGAGATCGCCGGAGTTAATGTCGGCAAGGTCACCAGGGTGATGCTTGGCAAGGATGATCGGGCCCGGGTCTACATGCAGATCTCAAATGGGGTTGTCATCGACGAGGATGCGGTGGCTTCGGTCAGGACTCAGGGCATAATTGGTGATAAATACATCAAGATCCTTCTGGGTGGTTCGGAAGAGCTGCTGCAGGATGGCGATTTCATTTTAGAAACCGAATCGGCCATTGACCTTGAAGAGATGGTCAGTAAATATATCTTCGGGGATGTTTAAAAGATGGCCAAGGTCTTTACATCGCCGGGGATGGCTTTTGCCACCTGCCTTGCCATCTTATTGCTGGTCAGTTTACCGCTGTCGGCCAAAGGGGCTCCCGGACCTGGAGCAGTCGACGGGGGTCTCACCGTTGTTTCAGGTGATAGCGGTCCGGCGGTTGAAGAAAGCGACTTCATTGACGACTTTGCTGAAGAAGATGACTGGCTCGATGATGATGAGTTCGCGGAGATCAATGTGTTTGATCCCCTTGAGCCGCTTAACCGAGTTTTCTTTCTCTTCAACGACAAGCTTTATTTCTGGCTGCTGCGGCCGGTGGCCAGGGGCTATGGTTTTGTGGTGCCCAAGCCGGCCAGGAAGTGTATCGGTAATTTTTTCCATAATCTGGCCATGCCGGTCCGGCTCGTCAATAACCTTCTGCAGGGCAAGATCTCCAGAAGCGGCACTGAACTGGCCAGATTCGCGGTAAACTCAACGGTCGGGGTGGCCGGTTTGTGGGACCCGGCCAGAAGCTGGCTGGAGATAACACCCAGCGAAGAGGATCTTGGTCAGACCTTGGGTAAATACGGCTTGGGAGAGGGCTTTTATATCTGCTGGCCGGTATTGGGTCCTTCAAACGTCAGGGACTCGCTGGGGCTGGTTGGTGATTATTTTCTTGATCCTGTCTCATATCTGGAGATCGGGAACGATGAAGAAGAAGTGTTCGTGGCCATTAGTGTTGTTAAGAAGGTCAACGACATCTCTTTACGGATTGGTGATTATGAGGATTTCAAGGCAGCCACTTTCGATCCTTACAGCGCCTTGAGAGACGCCTATTTTCAGCAGAGACGCAGCAAGATAAAAGATGAATCAGCAAACTGAAAAAGTTTAAAATTTAAAGGATATGGACATGAGGTCGATGTTTAAAAAAACTGTAATTACAATGCTTCTCACGATTATGGCCATTGTTCTGGTAACAGGCATTCCCTGCGCTCAGGCGACGGCGCCACTCGAACAGGTCAAGGGTACAGTAGAGGGCATTCTGGCTCTGATGAGAGATGAAGCCCTGACCGATCCGCTCAAAAAGGTAGAGAGAAGGGCGATGATCATGGCCATGATTGATGCGCGCTTTAACTTCCAGGAGATGTCAAGGCGGTCTCTGGCCAAAGCCTGGCGAGCCCTGAGCAATGAAGAAAAAGAACTGTTTGTAAAACTATTCTCGGAATTATTGAAAAATAATTATATCGGCAGGATCGAATCCTACTCCGACGAGATAATGGAATATGCCAGGGAAGTGATCAACCAGAATAAAAAGACCAGGGCCAAGGTCTATACCAATATCCTCAGGAACGGCAGCGAGATCCCCATCAACTATGTCATGATGAAAAAGGGAGACGAGTGGTTCGTTTATGACGTTGACATTGAAGGAGTCAGTCTGGTCAGGAATTATCGGAGCGAGTTCCGAAGAATACTGAGTAAAGAGAAATTTGCCGGCCTGATCAAAAGGCTGCAGGAAAAAAATGCCAAGAGCAAGGCGGAGCGGCAGAAATAAATGGGCGACACCAAGGTAACGGCCTGCGATCTGGGCAAGGACACTCTCAAAACCGTACTTAAATTCCTTAATGAGCAGGAGGTCGGTGAACTTTGTCCATATCTCGAGCTCAGGGAGTGGCGCAAAGACGAGGTTCTGATGAATGACGGGGAGCAGGGTGATTTCATGGGCTTCGTCCTCGAGGGGAAACTGGCAGTGAAGAAGGAAACCAGGTTCCCGGGCCGTTTCACCCTGATCGCTATTCTGGATCGCGGCGCCATGGTCGGGGAGATCTCGGCCGTTGATCGGGGCCTGAGGACCGCAACGGTCGCTGCCATGGAAGATTGCCGCTTACTGGTCCTTTCCTGCGATAATCTGGAAAAAATGGAGAATGAAAACCCTGTTCTGGCATTCAAGGTACTGAAAAGGGTCGTCCACGTATTAAGCCTGCGACAGCGGCGGGCTTACGATCGTCTCTCGGCCTTGCTTTAAGATCTTCTCATTCGCACTAATTCCCTTAGATATATCTACCCATGCATCGCAGAGCCATTAATAAAAACAGATCAGGTGCCCTGCGCTCGCAGGGTGCCTCCGCCGGGGGACGGTCGGCGAGCCCTCGCCGTTTGGCAGACATGCTGAAAAACGAGGCCGTTCTCTGTGCTGCGGCTATAGTCCTGATGAGTATTTTGTTTGTGATCAGATACCAGGCCAGTTTGTGGCTGGCGCTCTGTTCAGTCCCTTTCGCCCTCCTGGCTGGATATACGATGTTTTTTTTCGAACGCCAGCTTGAGGACCTGCACCGGAAGGTGATGGGCCGGGGCGGTCGTATCCAGGCCGGATTCCTGGCCTTCTTTCTTTTTCTGTTGTTGGGGATACTGGTGTTTCTGGCCCTGGTCTCTTACCCGATGGGAATGGTGGCCGAACGGCTGGGAAGCGGCCATTTGCAAGTCCACTATGGTCGCTGGGCGGTAAATCTTGGTATT
>CBDVDF010000154.1:0-5201 GCA_965372675.1 uncultured Desulfobacterales bacterium | reverse complement strand
AACAGTTTGTCGAGTATCTGAACCGGAACCGCACCCCGGTCCATGAACCGATCTTCTTCGAGGGGGACAGGGACGGGGTCGAGATCGAGGTTTGTCTGCAGTACTACACCGGCTATTCAGAAAGGCTTTTCTCATTCGTCAACAATATCCACACCAGGGAAGGCGGTACCCATGTCACCGGTTTTCGCGGCGCCCTGACCAAGTGCATCAACCGCTACGCCACCGACGATGTCATTCCTAAGAATATGAAGGAGAAAATGGGTGGTGACGATGTCCGTGAGGGTATTACCTGCGTAGTATCGGTGCGGGTGCCCAATCCGCAGTTTGAAGGCCAGACCAAGACCAAGCTGGGTAACTCCGAGGTCAGGACCATCGTCGAGTCGATCTGTAACGAGAAGCTTTCCATCTTTCTCGAGCAGAACCCGGTTGAGGCCAAGAAGATCCTTTCCAAGGTGGTTGACGCGGCTCGGGCCAGGGAAGCGGCCCGGCGGGCCAAGGAGCTTTCCCGTAAGAAGGGCAGCAGCATCGATCTGATGATGGCCGGTAAACTGGCCGAATGCCAGAGCAAGGACCCCAAGATCCGCGAACTGTTCCTGGTCGAGGGAGATTCAGCGGGCGGTTCCGCCAAACAGGGTCGGGACCGGGTCTTTCAGGCCATCCTGCCGCTGCGTGGCAAGATCATGAACGTCGAGAAGGCCCGCTATGACAAGATCCTCTCCAGCGAGGAGATCAAGCAGATCATCGCGGCGCTAGGTACCGGGATCGGCAAGGATGAGTTTGATCCCGAGCAGCTTCGCTATCACAAGATCATTATCATGACCGATGCCGATGTCGATGGCGCCCATATCAGGACCCTGCTCTTGACTTTCTTCTACCGTCAGATGCATCATCTGGTCGAGGCCGGTCATATCTATATTGCCCAGCCGCCGCTTTACCGGATCGGCCGCGGCAAGAAGGAGCAGTACTTTGCCGATGACGAGGAATTGAATAAATATCTCTTCAAACAGGCCAGTTCGGCGATGACGGTTAAACATGGCAAAGGCAAGAAGGCCAAAGATATCAGCGGTGATGAGATGGTCGATATTCTCCGTAAACTGTCCGGCTATCACAAGGTCATCCAGTACCTGGACAGGATGGGGGTCTGGGAGGATATGGTCACCTTTCTCCTCGATAACGAGGTCAGTTCGGCCGACCAGTTCTGTGAAGAATCTTTTGTCGAGAAACTGCGTGACCAACTGCAGAAAAAGAACTTCATTCTCGGGAGCATCAAGCCCTGTCACTGGAAGCCTAACTGTTACGAGTTCGATGCTACCATCAAGGACAAAGCCCACCTGATGGTCACCGTTGGTCCGCAGATCCCATTGATTCCCGAGTACTATTCGTTGATCAAGCTCTACCCGAAGGTAATTGAGTTGTTGGAGGGTGAGTTCACTATCAGCCATGGCGACAAGGAGATCGCGGTTGCCGACTGGAAGGAGCTCCTGGAAGTGCTTCGCAAGGAATCATTCAAAGGCAGTCACCTGCAGCGCTACAAAGGTCTTGGTGAGATGAACCCCGAGCAGCTCTGGGAGACCACTATGAATCCGGAAAAAAGAGTGATGCTGAGGGTCACGATCGATGATGCCGAAAAAGCCGATGATATTTTTACCACCCTGATGGGTGACAAGGTTGAACCGCGGCGTGAATTTATCCAGAAACATGCCATGGAAGTATCGGATCTGGATATCTGATCCGGAGTCATAAAAAACAAATTGACCACTTCGCGGCAATATAAACCGGAAAATTTAAGTTTTTAAATAATAGCCAGGTAAAGATAAGATGGTGGATGAAACAAAAGAGATAGCAACCGAAGTGTTCCCCGATATTTCAATCGAGAGCGAGCTTAAAAAATCGTACATGGACTATGCGATGAGCGTTATCGTCGGTCGGGCCCTGCCCGATGTCCGTGACGGTTTGAAGCCGGTTCATCGTCGGGCCCTCTTTGCGATGCGCGAGCTTAACAACTATCACAATCGGCCCTATCTTAAATCGGCTCGTATAGTCGGTGACGTCATCGGTAAGTATCATCCGCATGGCGACACGGCTGCCTACGACACCATCGTCAGGATGGCCCAGCCCTTTGCGATGCGCTACCAGCTGGTTGACGGCCAGGGCAACTTCGGTTCGGTCGACGGTGACTCACCGGCGGCGATGCGTTATACCGAGGCTCGGATGACCAAGATCGACCAGGAGATCATCGCCGATCTCGATAAGGATACGGTCGATTTCATCCCCACCTACGACAACTCTCACATGGAGCCGGTGGTCTTTACGAGCAGGGTCCCGACTTTGTTGATCAACGGTTCTTCCGGGATCGCGGTTGGTATGGCCACCAATATCCCGCCCCATAATATCAACGAGGTGGTTAACGGCCTGATCGCCATGATCGATGAACCGAATATCACCGTCAACCAGTTGATGGAACACATCACCGGTCCGGATTTTCCGACCGGGGCCTTCATCTGCGGCCGGGCCGGTATTCGTGAGGCCTATGAGACCGGCCGTGGTTCGGTTCTGATGCGCTCCAAGACCCATATTGAAAAGAGCAAAAAGGCCCATCGTGAGTCAATCATCATCACCGAGATCCCTTATCAGCAGAACAAGTCGTACCTGATCGAGAAGATTGCCCATCTGATCAAGGACAAGAAGATCGAATCGATCTCCGAGGTTCGTGATGAATCGGATCGTCGCGGCATGCGGATCGTCCTGGAACTGAAAAAGGACGAGATTGCCGAGGTAACCCTGAACCAGCTCTACAAGATGACCCAGCTCCAGAAGAGTTTCGGGGTGATCATGTTGTCGATCGTCAACGGCCGGCCCGAGGTCTTGAACCTCCGGCAGATCCTCATTCACTTCCTGGTCCATCGTAAAACCATCGTCTACCGGCGCACCGCCTATGACCTGAGGAAGACCGAGGAGAAGGCCCATTTGCTGGAAGGGTTGAAGATCGCGATCAGCAACCTTGACGCAGTGGTCGAACTGATCAAGAATTCGTCTAATCCCAAAGAGGCCAAGGAAGGTCTGATCAAGATATACAAGCTCTCGGAGATCCAGGCCCAGGCCATCCTCGATATGAAGTTGCAGAGGCTGACCGGCCTTGAGCGCGACAAGATCATCGCCGAATACGAAGAGTTGATGAAGCAGATCGCCAGGTTCAAAGAGATACTCGGCGACGAGAAGATCGTCATGAAGATCATCCGCGACGAGTTCGAGGAGATCATTGAGAAGTATGGTGATGAGCGCCGCACCGAGATCATCGAAGCCCCGGACGAGATCCTCCCCGAGGACATGATCGCCCAGGAGGAGATGGTGGTAACCGTCACCCATGAGGGTTACATCAAGCGCAACCAGGTCGATCTTTACCGGGCCCAGCGCCGCGGTGGCAAAGGGGTCAAGGGTATCCAGACCAACGAGGAGGATTTTGTCAACTCCCTGTACCTGGCGATCACCCACGACACCTTCCTGTTCTTCACCAACAAGGGTAAGGTTTTCCATCGGCGGGTTTTTGAGATCCCGCAGGCCAGCCGGATCGCCCGGGGCAAGGCCCTGGTCAACCTGCTTGATCTGACCACCGACGAGAAGGTGGCGGCGATCATGCCGGTCAAGAGTTTCGAGCTCGAAGAGGGCGAGGAGCGTTTTATCCTGATGGTCACCCGGAACGGGGTAGTCAAGAAAACCAATCTCAAGGAATTCGCCAGGTCGATGCGGCGCGGCAAGATCGCCCTGACCATTCGAGAAGGTGACGAGATCATCTCGGCGGTAATGACCAACGGCAAAAACGATATCATGCTCTTCTCCAGTAACGGCATGTCGAACCGCTTTAACGAGTCCAATGTCAGGCCGATGGGCCGGACCGCCGCCGGTGTCAGAGGCATGAAGCTGAACCCCGGTGATACCGTGGTCGGAGTGGTGGTGGTCGACGAGACCACCGAATCGATCCTCTCGGTCACCGAGAACGGTTTCGGTAAACGGACCGCGGTTGAGGATTATCCGGTCAGGAACCGTGGCGGTAAAGGGGTCTTCACGATCAAGACCAGCGAGCGCAACGGCAAGGCGATCGGGGCGATGCAGGTTGTTGATGAAGACGAGATCATGATGATCACCAACGGCGGCAAGATCATCCGGACCAATATGCAGACTGTCCGGGTCATCGGCCGTAACACCCAGGGAGTCAACCTCTTCAGACTGGGCAAAAACGAGAAGGTGGTAGCCATGGACCGGGTCGCTGAACCGTCCGGACCGGAAGAAGACGAGGAAGGGGAAGAGGGTAGCACCGAAGAATAAAAACGATCGTCATTACGACGGTTACGGCATCTAACGCCACCAAATCAAAGGGGGTATAAAAGTGCCAATAAATAACGCCGCCGTAATCGGCGCCGGCAGCTGGGGCACCGCCCTGGCCAAGTTATTGAGCGATAAGGGTTACCGGATCAGCCTCTGGGGCCACCGTCAGGAACATGTCGACGAGATCGTCGCCAACCGGGAGAACCTCACCTATCTGCCCGGTTTCAAGCTTGGAGATAATCTTACCGCCACCGCCGATCTTCAGGCAGCGGTAAGCGGCCAGCCGGTAGTGCTGATGGTCGTGCCCTCGCACGGTTATCGCGAGGTCTTCAGTCAACTTCTGCCCCATCTCTCCGATAACACCTATGTGATCTCTGCGGTCAAGGGTATCGAGAACGACACCCAGATGACCATGGACCAGGTCATGGAGGATGAACTAGCCAAGCTCGATTCACCACCCACCCTGCATCTCGGCGTCCTGGCCGGGCCCAGTTTCGCCAAAGAAGTGGCGGCTGGGGTGCCAACCGCAGTTACCGTTGCCGCTAAAACCAGAGAAGAAGCCCTCTTCTGCCAGCAGATTTTCAACGCCCCCCTGTTCCGGGTTTATGCCTCCACCGATCTGATCGGCATGGAGCTTTCCGGAGCCCTCAAGAACCCGATTGCCATCGCGGCCGGGATCTGTGACGGTCTCGGCTACGGGACCAATACCCGGGCTGCTCTGATCACCAGGGGTCTGGCCGAGATCACCCGTCTCGGGGTCAAGATGGGCGCCCAGCCCCTGACCTTTTCCGGACTGGCCGGGATGGGTGATCTGGTCCTGACCTGTACCGGTGATCTCTCCAGAAACCGCCAGGTAGGTATTAAATTAGGCCAGGGGC
>CBDVDF010000153.1:0-5202 GCA_965372675.1 uncultured Desulfobacterales bacterium | reverse complement strand
GACTCGCTGCCTTCTAGGCCGGTGACGAAAATTCCTGCGGTAAAGGATGTTGTGCGGGAAATTTTGACCTGGTGGTCAGGAAAGAAGAAGCTGCCGGGGCCGTCCAGGTTATTGAAGATGAGATCAGACGCACTGCGGTTATCGAAACCGAGCACGAAATTCCGGCAGATCAGGTTTTCGATCCCCTGGCAGGGAATAATATCTGCCCGGCCTGTGGGCATCAGTTTTCAGGCGGGGTTGAATGCCCGGATTGCGGGCTTTGTTTTTAAAGGTCTGAGCCTGCCGCATGAACAAGTCATACCGCCGCATATGATCAAGTCATACAGCTCTTCAGAGCGCATTGGCCAGTCTGACAAAATCTTCGACCGTAAGTCGTTCCGGTCTTACTTTCGGATCTATGTCGACTCTTGGCAGGATATCTAGCAAAGCCTCTTTGTTGAGCCCGGGAATATTGGCGGCTGAGAGACTGTTCAAAAGGGTTTTGCGCCGCTGCTGGAATGAGGCATTTACCAGCTTTTTCAAGATGCCATAGTCATGTTCGGGTAACTCTCGAATTCTCTTGGTCGCCGGCTGGAAAGTTATCTTTACCACTACGGAGTCAACCTTCGGCCGTGGGTGGAAATTCCCCGGTCCAACCTCCATAAGTACTTCCACCGCAGCATAGGCGCCCAGAAGCACGGTAAGGACACCATATTGCTTGGTACCGGGTACGGCCTTCAGGCGCTGTCCCACCTCTTTTTGGAGCATCAGTACGGCGTACTCCATCACATCCCGATTCTCGATCAATTTGAACAGCAGCAGGTTGGAGAGCGAGTAGGGGAGGTTGGCGATGATCTTCAGGGGTCCGCCCGAGAGTTCGGCAAGTTCACGGAAATCAGCTTGCAGGAGATCCTGGTGGAGCAGACTGACATTGGCCGGGAGCATCTTTTCAGCTTGATGCCAGGCGATTATGCCACTGTCAACCTCGAGACCTATTACCTTACCGGCTTTGGCCGCCAGAGGGATGGTTAAAGCACCAAGTCCTACCCCCAATTCTACAATGGTGTCTGTACTCGTGACCCCGGCCTTTGCAACAATAGCTTCTGAGGTTGCGGGATTGACAAGAAAATTCTGACCCCGCTGTTTACTGGGTGCCAGTTTGCCTTGCCGCAATATTTTTTTGATATCAATTCGGCTGGTCATTATTTTTCCTGAGCATTCGCCGCTGGTTCCTTTTTTCTTCGACTATCCGGAAGAAATTCAGAGAGAGGAAATAGCTGGCAACAGTGAAAGGGAGAGCGAGAATGAAACCGCCCAGCAGCAGAACGGCGAGGGCGTCAAGACCGAGACTGCCCATTTGATCGATGGTTACCATGAATCCGGCTCCGGAGGAAATAGACTCCATGAGCGAGTCAAACTTATCCCAGGTCAGGACCCCGGGCAACAACCGGTCGCCGATCAGCCAGGAAAAATAATAGGCAAAGGGGATGGTGAGCGGATTACTTGTGATGATCGAGGCCAGCAGGCCGGATATCTTACTGGCCCGCAACGGAAAGGAAAGGGCGATAATTGCAACGGTATGTAGCGGGATGGTCGGGGTGATGCCGATGAAAACTCCGAGGGCGGCGCCACGTGCCAGGGCCCCGGGATTGCCCCGCAGCCTTCTCAGCCTCAGGAAGTAATAACGAGCGGTTCGTTGCAGTTTGAACATTGAGGCAGCCTTTACGGTTCTCTAGACAAAAACAGCTCGGGAGTAAACATCAGAGTCAGGACATATCCTGGCCTGATCAGCAAATTTAAACAAACCGGCCAGGGCGATCATCGCAGCATTATCGGTGCAGAATTCCCGGGGGGCGAGAATGGCGTTCATCTTCTCCTTCTGCCCGGCAGCTTCCATTGCTCTCCGCAAAGCCGGATTAGCGGCAACTCCGCCGGCCAATACAACATTGCGACAGCCTTGCTGTCTGGCGGCGAGAAAGGTCTTGGTGGTGATAACTTCGATGACGGCGGCCTGGAATGAGGCGCAGACATCAGCGGTATCTATCTCTCGGCCTTTGTTTTGCTCGCGAGTAAGGTAGTTGGCCACTGCTGTCTTCAGGCCGCTGAAGCTGAAATCCAGGCTATCCTTCCCGAGCCAGGCCCGGGGGAAATCTATTGCCCTGGCGTTACCGGTTTCTGCCAGCTTACTGATCACCGGTCCGCCCGGGTAACCGAGACCCAGTAATTTTGCGACCTTGTCGAAGGCTTCCCCGGCCGCATCATCGCGGGTTCGGCCGAGCAGTTTAATCTCATCAGCGCCATTGGCCAGGAAGATACTGGAGTGGCCACCTGAAGCGACCATGGCGATATAAGGGAATTCCGGGGCCTCTTTACCGAGGAAAACCGAGAGCAGATGGCCGGTAATATGGTCCACCCCGACCATTGGGATATTTCTGACCAGAGATATGGCCTTAGCGAAAGTATGGGCGACCAGCAAACATCCAACCAGTCCGGGACCTTCAGTGACCGCAATGCCGCCGATCTGTTCAAGGGTCACACCTGCCTGATTCAGGGCACTGTCTACAACCTGGGAGATATTGCGAATATGCTGGCGGGAGGCCAATTCCGGCACCACTCCGCCGAATTGGGCATGAATATCGATCTGTGAATTGATCACACTGGACAGAACCGTCCTGTCGTCGGCCAGGACCGCGGCCGCTGTTTCGTCACATGAGCTTTCGATACCGAGAATAAACATAGTTCGGAGTTTAAATATTTTAGTTGGGCCGTGATTCGTCAATAAAAACCAGCATGAACGGATTGTTTTTTAATCGAAACAGGGTATTTTAGCTAACGATTTAATAAGATTACCAATTGACTTGTTGACTTTAGCCGACTTTTTCACAGACCGGTACAGATTACAGCGGCTAATTTAATGATAGAGGGAGACTGAAATTGGTGGGAAATAACAAAGATCAGCTGGTCGATAACTTTAACCGGCAAGTCACTTACCTGCGAGTGTCGTTAACCGACCAATGCAACCTGAGATGTTTCTACTGCACGCCTTTGCCGCTTGAAGATACTCTGCCGTCGACGGAACTTCTCAGCTACGAGGAACTGTTGAGAGTCATCGGAGTTGCCACCGGCCTGGGCATAAAAAAGATCCGCTTGACCGGGGGGGAACCATTGGTGCGCCGGGATGTAGGCAAATTCATCCGGCAATTAACTGCTCTTAAGGGCATCGAGGAAGTGAGGATCACCACCAACGGGATCCTCTTGGCCGATAAAGCGGAAGAACTCTACGCTGCCGGGATCAGGAAGGTCAACATCAGTCTTGATACTCTGAAAGCGGAGCGGTTCAAAGAGATCACCGGGGTAGACGGGCTTGAAAAGGTTCGTCGGGGCATAGAACTGGCCCTTAACTTGGGATTCACCAGCGTGAAGATTAATGTCGTGGCGATGAGAGGTATCAATGATGATGAGTTCCTGGATTTTGCCAGCTTAACGATCGATCAACCGCTGCAGGTCAGATTCATTGAATTCATGCCGATGGGGGACGAGAGCAGATGGCAACAGGACCATTATATAGATTCTGCAGAGATCAGGTCAGGGATCGAGAAACTCGGCAAGCTTACGCCGGTATCTCCCGGGAGCGGCCAATTGGATGGTCCGGCCAGGGTATTTCAATTATCCGGCGCCACGGGCACCATCGGCTTCATAAGTCCGATAAGCCACAAGTTTTGCGCCAGTTGCAATCGCTTGCGCCTCACAGCCGAAGGTTGTCTGCGGGCCTGTTTACTGACAGACGACGAAACTGATCTGAAAAGCATAGTCCGGGGTGGTGGCAGTGACGAAGATATCAGCCGGGCGATCAGCGACACCATCAGCAATAAAGCAGAAAGTCACCGGCTGTCTATTGACGATATCCGTAACTGTCACGGCCGGATGTCGCGAATAGGCGGGTAGATTTTGGAAGAAATCGGGAGACGGTATTCAGAAGACAGAATAAGTGCTTTCCCTGTCTTTCTCCTGACTCCTGAATTCCGGAGTCTACCCCAAGGGCACTCGAAGTCTTCGCTATCTGCTTCGGGGCGTCGCTTACTTGCTTACCTGAATGCTAAATTCCCAGTTGTTAATGCAACTGACAACGTTGTGCTATCAGGATTTAGAACGGGGGTAAGAGCCCAGCCAGACATAGGAAGAAGAAACCTTTTTCAACTCCTTGCAACCGATTTTGATATGCTCATCCTCCATATGTCCTTCCATATCAAGAAAGAACAGATACTTGCCGGCTTCCCCTTTAACAGGGCGCGATTCGATCCTGGTCAGGTTGATCTCATGTTTGGCGAGAATGCTCAAAGATTTATGCAGGGCACCGGGACGATCCATAAGTCCGACCAGAAGTGAGGTTTTGTCCCGACCGCTGCGAGCAGGGGATTGACGACCGATCAGAATGAATCTGGTGGTATTGCCACTGTAATCCTCGACACCTTTTACAACAGTATGCAGATGGTAGGTTTTAACCGCCAGCGAACTGGCTATGGCCGCGAGACCGGAGTCTTCGGCGGCCATCATCGAGGCCATGGCGGTGCTGAATACCGTCTGGGTAGGGATGGCAGGCAGATTTTTCTTTAGCCACTGGCGGCATTGGGCCAGGGGTTGAGAGTGGGAAATAACCTTCTTGATATCACGAATATCGCCGGACTGGTTCACCAGGTGGTGACTGATGCAGAGGTTGAGCTCGCCACAGATCTTAACGTTATATTTCATGAAGGAATCGAGGGTGGAAGTAACGGCGCCCTCGATGGAGTTTTCCACCGGAACGATGCCATAATTAACCCGGTCCCGCTCGACTTCAATAAACACATCTTCGATAGTCTCCATCGGGCGGTAAGTGGCGCTGTGGCCAAAATGTTCGACCCCGGCCAGATTTGAGAATGTCGCTTCCGGTCCTAAATAGGCAACTTCAACTTCCTTTTGCGAAAGGCGGCAGGTGGTAATGATCTCCTGGAATATAGAGTCCAGGGATCTTTCCGGGAACAAGCCTTTGTTGATCTTGTGGAGTTTGTCGAAGATCTGTCTTTCCCGTAAAGGGTCCCATTTGGCCAAGCCGTCCGCGCTTTTTATCCGGCCGATCTTCCGGGCGTGATCCAGGCGCTCTCCAAGAAGAGATAAAACCTGGCGATCAATACTATCGATCTTATTTCTGATCTCCAGCAGTGCTGACTCCTGGCCAGATTTGCT
>CBDVDF010000152.1:0-5233 GCA_965372675.1 uncultured Desulfobacterales bacterium | reverse complement strand
TGCTACGCTGCCAGGAGGTCTTTATCCCTTCACTGTCCTTGATATCCATTCCGAGATGCAGATGCGGCAGAATCATGTCGGTAAGGCGCATGAAAATACCGCCGGCCATGAAACCGATCGCGGCGGTCAGCCAGGGATTGAATCGCATTTGCTCAGCCATCTCGATGCCCGGCGCCAGCAACGACCAGAAGCTGGCGGCGATCATTACCCCGGCGGCGAAACCAAGCATGCAGTCCATTAACCTCTGGTTAACCGACCTGGTCATAAAGACCATTGCCGCCCCGGCTGCGGTCATCGCCCAGGTGAAAAGTGTGGCCAGGAAGGCCTGGGTTACCGGATGAAACTGCAGGATAAAATCAACCATCCAAATCGTTCTCCATACCCTCTTTGCCTATCTCAATAAAATGTTTCATTGGCCTCTAACCCGTATATTTCACCAGTCGAGATGCCCGGTAGCGAAAAGCCCGATAGGCAAAGTATAATGCTTGCAGCTATACTTTAGTATGCTGAAAGCATTATACAGCAGACTATACGGATATATCGGCTGGTGAAATCTGTTCTTCATCGACTATCCAGTGAACAGCTTTGGCTGTGGCCAGTTCATTGCCCTCTTGATCGAGAACCCTGGCCTTAAAAAAAAGCTGTCGCTTCTTCTGCTCAATAAAACTGCCTTCAACCATTATATCCCCTCTCTCCGGAGTAATACTCTGGCGGTATTTTATCTCCAGCCGCCGGGTAAAATTAGGCGGTGCCACCAGCATGCTGAGCGGCCCCAGGGTGTTGTCAATGGCCGCAGCGATCATCCCGCCTTGCATACTGCCATAGGGGTTAAGCTGTTCTTGGAGGACCGGAAACATGGCCTGCAAAACCTTCTTCTCCGGATCAAAACCAACCAGCCTCCCCTGCATGGCAGCAAAGACCGGTGGTGGCATTTTGAGCCTCTTGTCAGTGTTGCGCAGGCCATTTTCCAGTTGCACCCTGATCTCGGCCGGGATCTCTTTCTCGTCGATCATTTCTTTGTGACTACCCTTTTTCTGTGACTTGTCCATACCTGAAGCAACTGACCAGATGATCATTTACCATCCCCACCGCCTGCATGAAGGCGTAACAGATAGTTGAGCCGACAAACTTGAAACCCCTTCTTTTCAGCTCTTTACTCATTAGATCTGACTCTGGAGTGTTAGCCGGGATCTGATCCGTTCTCTGCCAGGAATTACGCACCGGCTGGCCGCCGACAAAAGACCAGATGAATTTATCGAAACTACCGAACTCCTCGACTATCTCTAAAAAAGCCCGGGCATTGATCCTGGCCGCTTCCACCTTGAGCTTGTTTCTGATAACTCCGGGGTCTTGCAAAACTGCAGCGATCTTTTCTTCATCCCAGCCGGCAATAGTGACCGGGTCAAAATCGTCATAGGCTATCCTGTAAGTCCGGCGGCGCCTGAGGATGGTCAGCCAGCTCAAACCGGCCTGGGCGCCCTCCAGAAGGAGCATCTCAAAAAGCCTTCGATCATCGTGGACCACCACCCCCCATTCCTGGTCGTGATAGTCAAGATAATCCTGGTCATCTGTCAGCCAGTCACATCGCTTCATCGATCATCCTGGCCGCAGAAGAGCTGCTATTCTGCGGCAGCTTTTTCCTTCTCTTTTTTATCAACCACACAGTAGATCCCCCCCTCCTTGAGCCCCGGCGAAAAACAGCCGCTGCAGGAGATACAGGTGGCGCCAGCATGATCACCGGAGCGCCAGCGCTTGGCCAGATCCGGCTCCCGGATAAACGGCCGCGCCATTGAAATATAATCGGCATCCGCCTGGATGGCCTGCTCCGCAACTTCGTAACTACGGAAACCACCAACTACCATGGTCGGGCACCGGACCACCTCGCCGATCTCTCGGGCCAGAGAGAGATTATATGCCTCCTGATCCGGTTTGCTGATCTTGTTGCGGATCGGTGCCCCAGCCCCTGAAACCGGGGTGCCACTACTGACCTCAATCGCATCTATCCCTTCCTGGTCAAGCAACTCAGCCGCATAGATCGCATCTTCCAACTCAAGGCCGCCTTCGAGATTGTCAGCAGCATTGAGCTTTATCAAGACCGGATAATCCTTGCCGACCGCCTCCCGGACCTTCCAATACACCTCGATCATAAATCGACAGCGGTTGTCGATACTACCTCCGTACTCATCAGTCCGCTGATTAGTCAGGGGAGAGAGGAACTGGTTGATCAGGTAGCCGTGGGCGCCATGTAGCTCAATCGCATCGAAGCGGGCCTCTTTGGCCCGTCGGGCCGCATCACCAAAGGCCCGGATCACCCGGTGGATCTCGGCAAAACTCATCTCTTCAGGCATCGTTGAATACTGCTTGGTCTCGATCGCCGATGGCGCCAACGGAGTGCGACCGGCGTTCCTCAGATCGGTCTGGCCACCGACATGGACCAGCTGAAGGCAGATCTTGCCACCCTCATCATGAACAGCATCGACCATCTTTTTCATATCGGCGCTAAATTTGTCGTTATGGGCCCCCAGCGTACATGGCAACTGTCGCCCTTCCGGGCTGACAAAGGCATATCCGGTGATGATCAGGCCAACTCCACCACGAGCCAGATCACGATAGCAATCGGTCAGTTTAGCAGTCGGCCGACCATCCTCTTCACACATCCCCTCCCAGGTCGCCGAACGGACCAACCGGTTTTTCAGAGTCATGCCATTGATCTCAGTTTCATCAAAAAGATTTCTCATCTATGTCTCCTGCTGTTTTATTAAGATCATAAATAATTAGAGCAAAAGCGACTGATAAAAACCATTAAAAAAACCCGCCCCAGTCCCATTTCTCAACTCCGTGTCATAATTGCCGCTTTTTAATTGCTATGCCTGAATACATCCAGGGCTCTAAAACATCTAGTGATATCTCTATCCCATTGTTCTCTTTTGCTGCTGAAGATAATGTTTTGAGCTTTGCCGCAGAGTTATGATAGGCTTTTTTATAGAGGAGAAATTTCCCCGGCAAGAAAAAAACGAGATAACAAGGGAAACCATCGCTGGAGAGGAGATCGTTATGCAAGTGATTCGGTGCTTATGCGTTGTTTTGATGGCCGTATTTATATTTATTGCTGTTTTTACGGTTCAACCGGCCCAGGCGGGTCAGACCCGTTATATGTGTGGTGACGGGGAATGGTCTTCCAACTGCAATACTTCACAGGGTGGTTATAAATGCCAGGATGATGAGGTGGTGAGCAGTATAGGTGGCTGCGTTGGTCATGGGGGACACGTTTGGAAGATCCAGCCGATTTGTGGTGACGGAATTGTTGATACAGAAGAGGGATGCGATAGTGGATCAGAAAACAGCGATACTATAGCAAGCAGATGTCGAACAGATTGTACTCTGCCTGTCTGCGGCGATGGCCTCGTAGATCACTACGGAAATTATTCTGAAGAATGTGACGATTGGGGCAATAATGGCAACAGTCCCAACAGCTGTCGTAGTGATTGTACTCTGCCTGTCTGCGGCGATGGAATATTTGATTCTGCTTATAATGAAGAATGTGATGATGGCAATAATGATGATCTGGACGGCTGTAAAAAGGATTGCACAACCTGCCTGCAGTTAGTCGGCAATATTAATATTGCCACTGACACCAACTTGTGCGGCAATGTATTTGCCGTGGATGATTACGGCCCTGAAGGAGTTCTCATTATCCAACAACCGGGGGTGACCCTCAACTGTGAGGGTGCGACCTTGCGAGGGACAGGTCCTGTTGGTATTTATGTTGTACAGGCAAATAATGCCACCATCAGAAACTGCAAAGTCACAGGGTTTGAAATAGGCATAAAAATAGAGGACTCACAAAATGTCAGCTTCATGGCTGGAGGAAATCAGCTTTCTGGTAACACCAAAGCGTTCGTTCTGGAAAATTCCCAATTAGCCATTCCTAAAGCGCAATCAGTAACAGGCAGCGTCGCCGGCGGTGCGGCCGCAATTAAATCATTACCAAAAAAAGATCCGCCGCAAAAACAGACTATCAAAGGAACTCGAACAGGAGTTGCCCCTCAATCACTGGTTAAACCCAGTGGGGTTAGCAGCCGGTTCAAAATACCGGTTGCTCAACCGAAACCAGGGCAGCCTTTCCCACCTCGCGGCAGCAAATCCATAGGCGGCAAGGTAAGGATCGGCCTACCTTCTACCCCGACCTCCCCAATCGGCCTAAAAAACATACCACCCGATCCGTTAGGCCCCAGGAACATGCCTCCCGACCCGCTGGAAACCAACAAGATGCCGGTTGATCCATATGACACTAAAAAAACCCCTGCAGTAGCTCCAGCCATGCAGAAACCGATATCCATAGTCAGGTAATATATTTTGAGGTTTAAGATGAACTTATGACAGGATTTTTTTTGAAGAGATTTTCCCTTTAAAAAAAGGAGCTTGATATGCGAATGTTTCGAGGCTTATACGCAGTTTTGGCAGTACTATTCCTGATTATCGGTATTTTTACGGTTCAACCGACCTCCGCGGGCGCTTCTGTGTGTGGTAACGGGATTCTCGAGATTGGCGAGGTGTGTGATGATGGCTCACAGAACAGCGATTCGAGACCGAATGCCTGCCGAACAGATTGTCGAGCTGCTTATTGCGGAGATAGTGTCTTGGATAGTGGTGAAGAATGTGATAGCGGACAGGCAAGTTATTATCCTCTATCGCATCCAAATGCCAAGACCACACCCAATAGCTGTCGAGATGGCTGCAAACTGCCGCGATGCGGAGATGGAATAGCTGACTCTTCTTATAATGAAGAGTGTGATGATGGTAATAATAATGATCTCGATGGCTGCAAATCGGATTGCACGACCTGCCTGCAGTTGGCCAGCAACATAAATATGACCTCGGATACCACGCTTTGCAGGCAAGTGTTTAATGTTGACGACTACGGCCCGGAAGGGGTTATCGTTATCCAGTTTCCAGGGGTTACCCTCAACTGTGACGGCGCGACACTGCAGGGATCAGGCGGCAATGTCGGTATTTATGTAATGCAGTCAAGTAATGTCACCGTTAAGAACTGCACAGTCACCGGTTATGATGTCGGCATCAAAATCGTCGATTCGCTAAATGTCCACTTTGCCGGGTATGGTAATAATCTTTCCGGCAATACCGAAACGGTAGTCCTGGATAATTCCCATCTGGCTCCGCCAAAACCCCTGGAAAGTGTGGTCAGCGGGATGGTGGGCGGTGGCAATATGCC
>CBDVDF010000151.1:0-5233 GCA_965372675.1 uncultured Desulfobacterales bacterium | reverse complement strand
ACGGATCCTAGGCCCGCACCAGCATTTTTATTGAGATCTGAGGCCGGGCCACGCTAACTAGCTGAAATTCAAGAATAAATATCCCCAACATAGGCGTTTAAAGGCCCTGTATCCTCTTTTTCGCTATCAAAAACGTCATTATAGGTTCTCATCTCTTCTCGTAAGTGAAGTTCTCCTTCTTTTGCAAGAATCCTTCGCCCTTTCGCCAGGGTAGCCAATTTGTCTTTTATGCCCTCAAGAAAACTTTTACTTCCCGCGGCTAAGCTGATGGTCCAGACCAGAGCAAGTGACCGGTCTTTGAGCAAAACAAACGAACAATCAATCGGTTGACTTGGTCCGACCCCGCCTGATCCCCACTCTAAGAAGAGATACATATAAAATTTAGCCGTCGCTCTATTGATCTTTTAGATTGTTAGGCTATGCTGTCTCTATCCAGGTGCACACGGCACGATTGGCACCGGAGAGCTGCTTAAAGAGGTGTTGAATTTGCGAGTCATTGTTGATTACCGTGAAAAATCGTCAGGTATGGTTGAACTGCTGGCAAAACATTGTGTTGTTGAAGTTGCGGCTCTGCCGTATGGCGACTATCTGATCAATGACCGATTGACGGTAGAACGCAAAAATTGCCCGGGATTTTCTGGTTTCCATAATTGATTTGAGAGTATTTAAGCAGGTTGCCAATTTGAAGAAAAATTGTTCCCATTCGTTTCTGCTACGGTTGATGAATTAATGGAGGTTGGCGGCGTCGGCAGGAGCAGGTCCGGGAAAATAAGAGAGGTGCTCGATTGATGAAAGCGATTCTTGAAAAAGATATCCACACAACACTCCGCGACATCTTTGGCTTTGAACGGTTTCTTCCGGGCCAGGAGGAGATTATCGGTAAAGTTATAGCCAATAAATCCTGCCTGGCGGTTTTCCCTACCGGCCAGGGCAAAAGTCTCTGCTTTCAGTTGAGCAGTCTGCACCTGCCCGGCCTGACCCTGGTGGTCTCTCCTTTGGTGGCTCTGATGAAGGACCAGGTGGATTTTTTGCTCGGCAAATCAATCAAGGCTGCCAGGCTTGATTCGACCCTGAGTCGGGAAGAGTTTATGCAGATCCAGGACTCCCTGGCCAAAAATGAGCTGAAACTGCTGTATGTGGCGCCGGAACGTTTTGCCAATGAACGTTTTTTGCACAGTCTACAACGAATAGATATCTCCATGATGGTGGTGGATGAGGTCCATTGCATCTCGGAATGGGGCCATAATTTCCGTCCAGATTATCTAAAGCTTGCCGCTATCATCAAAGATTTGCGTATCCACCAAGTCTTGGGACTGACCGCCACCGCTACCCCGAAGGTTGCCGAAGACATCCAGGCAGCCTTTGATATTGGCCCGGAAGATTTTGTCCTCACCGGCTTTTACCGGGCCAATCTGACCCTTCGTTTTGCTCCATCCGCCGATCCCCTGGCCACTCTCTTAGAGCGCCTTGGTGCCCGCCCGAAGGCCGCGACCATTGTCTATGTCACCCTGCAGGCCACTGCCGAGAAAGTAGCTGCGGCCTTAAGTGATGCCGGTTACGCGGCCCGGGCTTATCACGCCGGACTGAAGGATGAGGAGCGGCACACGGTTCAGGACTGGTTCATGGGTTCAGCCGAGGCAATTGTGGTGGCAACTATTGCCTTCGGTATGGGGATCGACAAGGCCGATATACGATACGTCTATCACTATAACCTGGCCAAGAGTCTGGAAAATTACGCCCAGGAAATCGGCCGGGCCGGACGGGATGGCAAAGCGGCAGTTTGTGAGACTCTGGGAGGCAGGCAGGATCTTACTGTTCTGGAAAATTTTGTCTATGGCGACACCCCGGAACCGGCCGCAATACGACAGATGCTCGCGGATATTTCACGAGAAGAGGACAGTTTCAGCCTCTCCATCTACCAGATGTCCCACACCTATGACACCCGCAATCTGGTTATAAGCACTTTTCTCACCTATCTTGAACTGGAAAAGATTATCGTCTCCACCGGTCCCTTCTACACCAGCTATAAGTTTATTCCCCAGCGCCCATCAGCGGAAATTTTTGCGTCCCTTAACGAGGATCAGGCGAGTTTTCTGAAAAAAGTCTTTTCATGCGCCGGTAAAGGTAAAAAATGGTTCAGCCTGGATATCGATGAGGTGATCGGCAAAACGGGTTCTGACCGAAAACGGATCGTTACAGCCCTGCATTACCTGGAGGAGCAGGGTGATCTTGTTCTGCAGGTTGCCGGGGCCAGACGCGGTTACCGGCTTGTCCGCCGCTTGCCCGCAGAGGAACTGGACAGCTTGGCAGATAAATTGGTTGATCGTTTTAGCACCAGGGAGGAAAACGATATTAAGCGGATCAGCCAGGTTGTCTCGTTGATCAACCATAACGACTGCCAGACAAATTTTATGCTGGACTATTTTGGTGAACATCGGGACAAGAGCTGCGGACATTGTGAATTCTGCCTCACCGAGACGAGCGAACAAGATCGTTCTGCAGGGACGGTCATCGACACCGGACAATCAACGCTCTCCTGGAAAAACTGGGATGGGCAAGTGAAGAATGTCCTGGCGGAAGAGCATGCCGCCCTGCAGAGCCCGAGGCAACAGGCCCGTTTTTTATGCGGGATCCGCTCTCCGCAAAGCTCCAGAGCTGGATTGCAGCGCCATGCCTCTTTTGGCCTGCTGGCCGAGCTGCCCTTTAAAGAGGTGTTAAAACAGCTGGATTAGTTTTCAGCCGAGCAATGATGGTATGTGTAATATCCCTAGCGGTCATTTTATGCATATCTGAACTCTCCCTGCAATAATACATGGTGTCAAGCTGGGGGGGGGACGGTGCAAGTTCATAAAGCAACATGCTTCGCATAAAGCAGGGAGTTATCGGGGGAGCCTGTAATGTATTTTGATGGTAAAAAGGGCGCTCTAAGACCTGAAAACGCATGTTGTTTGGATAAATAAAAAGCAGATTCATATAGTTATCTTGGTCCGACCCCGATACGCGCCCGTAATTAAAAAACCAGTCTTGCAAACTAAAAACAAATAATTGAGCCCAAAAGGCTTTCCAGGTTATCAGCTAATGTTTATTAGTTGGTGGCTTTTTCTATTGGCTCGTTAAGTGCAAAAAAATAATTTCTTCACCTGAATTATTCTCTTTCTCGTGGTACCGAAAAATGGTACTATATTTTATGAAGCGAAAGCATCAAAAAACTTTGGAGCTTATTTTCTCCAGGCCAGTAAGTGGCAATATAAAATGGGGAGACATACAATCCCTTTTTATTGGACTGGGGGCAGAAATAAGCGAACGAGAAGGTTCTCGTGTCGGTGTCAAACTGTTTGGTGAGATTCAGGTGTTTCATCGGCCACATCCATCGACTGACACAGACAAAGGAGCAATATCAAGTATTCGGAAGTGGTTAGAAAAGAATGGAGTGAAACCATGATGAACGTAATGGAAATCCAAGGACACAAAGCAATTATTAAATACGATCCAGTTATTGATATGTTTCGTGGGGAATTCGTTGCCCTTAGTGGCGGAGCAGATTTCTATGCCTCCAACATTCAAGAACTTCATAAAGAAGGAGAAATATCGCTTAAAGTGTTTCTTGAAATGTGTAGAGAAGAAGGAATTAACCCGCATAAAGAATACTCCGGTAAATTCAATTTACGTGTTTCACCGGGACTCCATGCCGAAGTAGCGGCTAAAGCGGCAGCAGAGGGGAAAAGTCTTAATAAGTGTGTGGCAGACATGCTGGATGAAGTTGTCCATAGCCACTAAACCACTGCCTTCAGGCGGTGGTGTTTATATATAATTGAATACCAGGCAGTTCCTTGAGATTCCGGCTCAACTCGTTTTTCTCGAAATCCACCATCAGTTTTATATCGTCCGGACTTTTTCATCTTAAGCCGCCAATTCTCAGTCCGGTTTGTCGGCGGCCGCCAGTCGGGCAGCCGTTGCGGGGAAGAGGGTCAGGTCGGTATGCGGCAGGAACATGGAGGCCATATACTGGTCGGTGAAACTGTTCACTTCCGATAATTCAAAGCTGGTCATTTTGCCGACTACTTCGACCACGTCCTTGCGGATATGGTTGCTCAGTTCACTCATCCTGCCCCCCAGCAGGGAGCCATTACCTACATAGACGACCTTTTCCGGTGAGACCTCCGGCAGCAGGCCGACGGTCATCGCTGCATCGAGATCTATGAAACTGCCGAAAGCGCCGGCCAGGATGACCTGTTCCAGGTCGCTGATCTGCAGTCCCACCTCTTCAACCAGGGTTTTGATGCCGGCGTAGATCGCCGCCTTGGCCCGGATGAAGTTGTCGATATCGACCTCATTGAGGCTGATGTCATGGTCGGTGCCGTTCTCGTCTTCCCAGGCCAGGACATATTCGTAGCCGCTTTTCCCCTCCCTGACCCTGCTAGTTGCAAGGTCACGGCGGAATTTGCCGCTGCGATCGATGATCCCGTTTTCGAGCAGAGTGGCGATGATCACCAGCAGGCCGGAGCCGCAGATCCCGAGCGGCGGTTTGTTGGCGATGGTCAGGTTCATCGGTTCCAGGCTGTCGGGATTGATACTGAAATCCTTAATGGCTCCTTCAGCGGCTCGCATGCCGTGGGCGATCCCCCCGCCTTCAAAGGCCGGGCCTGCCGAACAGGCGGCGCAGACCAGCCATTCCCGGTTGCCGATGACGATCTCCGCATTGGTGCCGATATCGACATAGAGGGTCAGGGCCTCGGTCCGGTATATTCCCGAGCCCATCACCCCGGCGACGATGTCGCCGCCGACATAACTTGAGATCGCCGGGAATAACAGGGCCACACAATGCTGGGGCAGGTCAAAGCCGATGTCGGTGGCCCGGATCGGTGGGAAAAAAGTGCTGACCGGCACATAGGGTGAGCGGCGGATCGAATCCGGCTCCAAGCCCAAGGCCAGGTGGGTCATGGTGGTGTTGCCGGCGATGGTGATCGAGGTGACCTCGTCCCTGTCGATAGAGGTTTTTTCTAATAAATTCGAGATGATACCGTTAATGGTCTGGATCGCCAGCCCTGACATCTTGGCCAGGCCTTCAGGGCTCTCTGCCGCGATTATCCGGTTGATAACGTCTTCCCCGTAGCTGATCTGGGCGTTGTAATCACCATCTCCGGCCAGGATCTTGCCGCTGTTCAGGTCGATCAGTTGTCCGTATATGGTGGTGGTGCCGATATCAAAGACCAGGCCATAGCTGCGATGGATC
>CBDVDF010000150.1:0-5234 GCA_965372675.1 uncultured Desulfobacterales bacterium | reverse complement strand
ACGACAGGACCCGGGTGATCGCCGAGGTCAAGGTCGTTTTGCCATGATCGATATGCCCGATCGTGCCTATATTTACGTGCGGTTTTGTTCTTTCAAATTTTTCTTTAGCCATGATCCTTCCTCTTTGTTTCTTAACGATCTAAACCGGGTTCAAAAACCCTTGATCCTCTTAATGACCTTTGCTGCTATTTTATCCGGCACCCTGTCGTAGGATGCGAAATGCATACTGAAACTGGCCCGACCCTGAGTGGCAGAGCGCAGGTCAGTTGAATAACCAAACATCTCTGCCAGCGGCACCTGGGCGGTTACCACCTGAAGCCCACCCTGCCGAACATCCATACCCATGATCTTGGCCCGCTTGGCGTTCAGATCAGCTACCACATCGCCAAGGCTTGCTTCCGGCACAACGATCTCGAGCTCCATCAGCGGCTCAAGTAAAATCGGCTTGGCCTGCTCAAGCACCTTCCGGAAAGCCATCACTGCAGCAACTCCGAAAGCCTGCTCCGAGGAATTCTCCTCGTGGTAAGAACCATCAACCAGACTGACCCTGACGTCCGTGGTCGGAAAACCGATCAGGACCCCGGAATCAAGACTATCTGTTATCCCCTTCTCAATGGCGGGGACAAATTCCGCCGGGATGTTTTCCGCCGGGATCCGGTTCTCGAATTCAAAACCATCCCCCCTTGCCAGGGGAGCAATTTCAAGCCAGACATGTCCATACTGGCTCTTGGTGGCAGCCTGCTGTTCAAACAGCCCTTCTGCCCTGCCTGTTGCTTCGATCGTCTCTTTGTAGGCGACCTGGGGATTGCCGACATTGGCAGCAACCTTGAATTCTCTGAACAACCGGTCAACAATGATCTCGAGGTGCAGTTCGCCCATCCCCGAGATTATGGTCTGACCGGTATCGGGATCGGTCTTTATCTTAAAAGACGGATCCTCAAAAGCGATCTTTGCCAGGCTGGCCTGGAGCTTGTCCTCGTCGGCCGTACTCTTCGGCTCAATGGCCGTTGAAATAACCGGCTCGGGGAACTCCATGGTCTCAAGCCTTATACTGTCACCAGCCGCACAGATCGTATCTCCGGTGCTGGTGAACTTGAGCCCGACCAGTCCTGCTATATCTCCTGCCGCAACCTCTTTGACCTCTTCACGCTTGTTGGCGTGCATCTTGAGGATGCGGCCGATCTTTTCCTGCTTGCGCTTGACCGAGTTGAAGACCTTGTCACCCAGTTTGAGGCTACCGGAGTAGACCCGCAGATAGGTAAGATTGCCAACAAACGGATCAGTGGCCAATTTGAAGGCCAACCCGCAGAACTTCTCTTTGCGGTTTGCCTCTCTGACCTCCGTCTCACCATCATTGTTGACACCTTCTACAGAAGGCACATCCACCGGCGACGGCAGATAATCAACAATGGCATCAAGCAGCGGCTGCACTCCTTTATTCTTAAAAGCGCTGCCGCAAAAAACCGGCACGACCTGATTCCGCAAGGTTGCCAGTCTAACCGCCTGTTGAATCTCTTCAACGGATACTGGTTGTTCTTCCAAGTATTTTTCCATGACCTTCTCATCGAAGTCGGCCAACTTCTCGAGAAGGTTCATACGTGCGGCCGTGGTACGTTCTATGAATTCATCAGGGACCGTTTTTTCTATGACCTCAAGTCCCTGGCTTACCTCCTCAAACAAGAGCATTCGCTCGTTGACAAGGTCAATAACTCCTTTAAAATCGTCTTCGCTACCACCCGGTATCTGCAAGGGCAGCGGCAAGGCCCCCAGACGATCGCTGATCATCTCGACACAGCGCTCAAAATCAGCCCCGATCCGGTCCATCTTATTGATGAACGCTATCCGGGGAATCCGGTATTTATCAGCCTGTCGCCAAACCGTTTCAGACTGCGGCTCAACCCCGCCGACGGCACAGAAAACAGCTACCGCACCATCCAGCACCCTCAAGCAGCGCTCAACCTCGATGGTAAAGTCGACATGCCCTGGGGTATCGATAATATTTATCGTACAATCTTTCCAGGAACAGGTCGTCGCAGCAGAGGTGATCGTGATCCCCCTCTCCTGCTCCTGCTCCATCCAGTCCATGACCGCATTACCGTCATGTACTTCGCCGATCTTATGTGACCGGCCTGTATAAAAAAGAAGTCTCTCGGTCGTTGTAGTCTTGCCCGCGTCGATGTGGGCCATAATTCCTATGTTGCGCAAACGAGCAAGCGGTCTGTTGGAAGCCACGGTATTTATCAACCCTGATCAATTCGTTTCTTCTAACCAGACTTCTTCGAGCCTGCTCTTGGGACAACGATCCCGACAGAGAAAGAGGCTATTTAAACCAACTAAACCTTTTTGTCAATCTCTGTGACGAAAAACTACCACCGGTAATGGGCAAAAGCCTTGTTGGCCTCGGCCATCTTATGAGTATCTTCACGTTTCTTTACTGCGGCACCGCGGTTGTTGAAGGCATCGATAAGTTCACCAGCCAGTTTTTCCGACATGGTGCGGCCTGATCTCTTACTTGAAAAACTTATCAACCAACGGATCGCCAGAGCATTACGCCGTTCGGGACGGACTTCGATCGGCACCTGATAGGTAGCACCACCGACGCGCCGGGATTTCACCTCAACCCTGGGCCGTACTTTTTCCATGGCCTTCTCGAAAACTTCGAGGGGAGTCTCCTCGCTAACGCGCTCTTCAACCAGGTCCATAGCATCATAGAATATGCTGCGGGCGATGCTCTTCTTACCCTGCTGCATAATATTATTAATAAACTTCGAGACCAGCACACTTTTAAAGCGCGGATCCGGATCAATCTGCCGTTTGGCAACTACCCTACGTCTAGGCATCTACTGACTCCTTATTTAGGACGCTTGGCGCCGTACTTGGAACGACCCTGACGTCGTTCGGAAACTCCCAGGGTATCAAGGGTGCCCCTGATAACATGATAACGGACACCGGGAAGATCTTTGACCCTGCCGCCCCTGATCAGAACCACTGAATGCTCCTGGAGGTTGTGACCGATACCCGGGATATAAGAGGTGACCTCTATGCCGTTGGTCAGCCTGACCCTTGCTACCTTACGGAGAGCAGAGTTGGGCTTTTTAGGCGTAGTTGTATAAACCCTTACACAAACCCCGCGTTTCTGGGGTGACCCCTGGAGGGCCGGGGTATTTGTCCGCTTGATCGCTTTCTTGCGACCATGCCTGACCAACTGATTAATGGTGGGCATCTTTAAACTCCCGATTTTATCTTTAGTTTGACCTTTATATAAGGCCGATTATCTTTGTTTTATAGCTGCCTGCAATGCCACTGAGACGATTTACAAAAAACCTGCCGGCAACAGGAAAGCGGGATAAATAATCTATCCCCTGCTGCTTGTCAAGGACAATGTGCAGGGTCGTCCGTCCGGGATTAAAAAAAATCTCATCCGGTCTTTTCAACCACTTCATCCTGCTCCGGGGCCTGATCTGCTAAATCCAGTTTGTAGCGGCTGAATCCGGTCCCGGCCGGTACCAACCGGCCCATAATGACATTCTCTTTAAGTCCGCTCAGGTCATCAACCCGACCGGCCATAGCGGCATTGGTCAGAACCTTGGTGGTTTCCTGGAACGAGGCCGCCGAAATGAAACTGTCGGTACTCAGCGAGGCCTTGGTAACTCCGAGCAGCAGCGGTTGGGCAACTGCCGGCTGGCTACCGTCACGGAGAAGTTTTTCGTTCTCTTCGGCAAAGAGGGCAGACTCGACCTGCTCACCGAGCATGAAGATACTGTCACCAACCGCCGTAATGGTTACCCGCCGCAGCATCTGGCGAACAATAACCTCGATATGCTTATCGTTGATCTTGACGCCCTGTAAGCGATAGACCTCCTGGATCTCGTTGACCAGGAACTTGGCCAGTTCCTTGACCCCGAGAACCCTGAGGATATCATTCGGGTCAGGAGAACCGTCCATCAGTGGTTCACCGGCCTTGACATAGTCACCCTCATGGACAATGACATGCTTGCCTTTGGGAATAAGGTAATCCCTCGCCTCGCCAAGCTCCGGCGTAACCACGACCCGTTTCTTGCCCTTAAGATCTTTGCCGTAACTTATCTGGCCATCGATCTCAGTGATGACCGCATGTTCTTTGGGTTTACGAACCTCAAAAAGCTCGGCAACCCGGGGCAAACCACCGGTAATATCCTTGGTCTTGGTCGTCTCACGGGGGATCTTGCCGATAATGGTACCCGGTTCGATCTTGTCCCCTTCCTTTACTGAAATATGGGTGCCGATCGAGAGGCTGTAGCGGGCCGGGGAACCGGTCTTCGGCAGTTTAAGGGTCTTCTTCTTCTCGTCCTTCAGTGAGATCCGGGGATTGTACTGGCCGGCCCTCGGTGAAATAACGACATGGGTCGACCTGCCGGTCACCTTATCCACCTGCTCCTGCATGGTGACACCCTCCTGGATATCACCATACTTGACGATACCGCCGATCTCGCTGACGATCGGGGTAGAGAAAGGGTCCCATTCAGCCAGCCGGTGGCCACGCTCGACCTTTTCACCCTCGGTCACCAGCAGGATGGCACCGTAGTTGAGACGATAACGCTCACGCTCACGGCCTTTGGTCCCGACAATGACGACCTCACCGTTACGGTTCATCGAAACCAGCTGACCGCTGGCGTTGGTTACGGTATGGATATTATTGAATTTGACCTTGCCGCCATGCTGGGAGACGATCTCGGCCTGTTCAGCCACCCGGCTCGCCGTCCCGCCAATATGGAAGGTCCGCATGGTCAGCTGGGTGCCCGGTTCACCAATGGACTGAGCGGCAATGATCCCCACCGCTTCACCAAGGTTGACCATGTGACCGCGACCGAGGTCCCGGCCGTAGCACATCGTGCAAACACCTTTTTTGGCCCGACAGGTCAGAACCGATCTGATCTTGACCCGATCAATGCCGGCCTCGTTTATCTCAGCTACCTTCTCCTCGGTGATCTGCTGATCAGCCTCGACCAGGAGTTTACCGTTGAATGGATCTACAACATCATCAAGAGCAACGCGGCCCAGGATCCTGTCTCCGACCGGCTGAATGATCTCACCGCCTTCCAAAAGCGGTTCAGCGACGATCCCGTCAATGGTGCCGCAATTCTTCTCAACAATGGTGGAATCCTGGGCGACATCAACCAAGCGCCTGGTAAGATACCCAGAGTTAGCAGTCTTGAGAGCTGTATCGGCCAGACCCTTACGGGCACCATGGGTGG
>CBDVDF010000149.1:0-5238 GCA_965372675.1 uncultured Desulfobacterales bacterium | reverse complement strand
CGGAGATGGCTGGGTTTTATGAGCCGTAGGAAAAATAACCGCAGAATATCGAACAAGGAATATTGAATGTCGAAAGAAGACAAAGAATTTGATTTGGAAGAACGACTGATTGATTTGGCGGTACGAATTATCAGGACAGCTGAGTCATTGCCCAAAAGCAAAATTGGCAAGCATATAGCGGGGCAACTTATTCGTAGCGGCACTTCCCCAGCTGCAAATTATGCGGAGGCGCAGGGCGCAGAATCTCGTGCCGACTTTATCCATAAAATCAAATTAGGGCTCAAGGAGTTACGAGAGACTAATGTGTGGCTCCGTATAATCATCAAAGCCGAATTGATAAAACCAGGAACAAAACTCGATTCCTTAGTTAATGAGAACAATCAATTGATTTCAATATTTGTAAAGAGTATCAAGACCGCCAAATTAAATAACACTTCATAATTCGACATTCCTTGTTCGATATTCTACGGTTCTCTTTTCCCTCACCCTTCCGCAGACATCTCATCCAGGTGCTGCTTGGCAAAGGCTATCGAGGGGTCCATCGACAGGGCCAGGGCGAATGATTTCATCGCCTCTTCATTCCGGCCAAGTTTCCGGTAGTTCACCCCCAGGTTGGCGTAATCGATCGCCGAGGTCGGGGCCAGGTGCACGGCCCGGGAGAAATGATCGACCGCCGCCTGATGGTCACCTTTCTTGAAATAGCAGAAGCCGAGCAGGTTGTGCAGGTCCGGTCTTTCATCGTCGTGTTCGGCGCCGGTTTTCAAAATGCTGATCGCCTCGTCATACTGTTCCATGTCTTTCAGGCAGCTGCCCATGAACGAGTAGATGTAGGGGATATCCTCTTCGTCCGGTTCAAGCTCCAGGGCCTGGCGGAGATGCGGCAGGGCCTCTGCCGGTCGGCCCAGGTTGTAGAGATTCTGGCCCAGGTAAAATTCGATAAAGTATGAAGCCGGCAGCAGCTCTTCCAGACGGCTGAAATGGCCGGCCTTCTCTTCAGGGTCTTCGATCAGTTCGTTGACCAGCTTGGCGGCAAACAACCCGGCGTTACTGACCATTGAGCGCTCCCGGAAATGAGCCCCGGGGACAATGGTATAGAGGGTCGGGATCTCCAACTGCTCATGCATGGTATTGACGACCAGTACTTCCAGGTCGAGTTTCTTCAGGGCCTCAACGCAGCGCTCGTCCTCGATCTTGATATTGTCATCGTTCAGATCGGGCAGGTCATGGATGGAGACGGTTTTGCCCGGGTTGGTGATGTATTTTACCTCATCCATGCTGAGTGGTTTTGGCAGTCCCGAGGCCACAAAGTTGGCCTTGCTGTTGAAGTCCCCTGCCAACTGGGCCACTTCGGTCAGGGCCCTGATCAATGCTTTTTCAGGATTGGGAGTGGTGCCGGCCGTAAAGACGATCTCGCTTGACTCAGGAAAGGTCGAGGGGTCGATGGCCAGGGCGCCGACGGTCGGAATGCCGGTGTCGAGGCTGAAGTCATTCAGATATACTTCGATGCCGTTTTTCTTGAATTTGTCGATCAGTTCCCGGGCGACCGGGTCGGTGACGCTGTCCGGATCGATCAATGGGGTCTTGATCTTATTCCGGCAGACCAGCGAGCAGACATGCCGTTCGACAATTTCGCAGATTCCCTGGTTGACTGCTTCCTCGTATGTATTGCCGGCCGAAGGGCCGTTGAATTCGTTGATCGCATAGAACCATGAGAAGGGGACCAGTACTTCGGCGCCATCATCGCTGAGGTTGGTGGCCCAGACCCATTGCATGCTGATCCCTTCCAGGATCCTGGCCAGCCTTTCCGGAGAGGTCTGGTCATCGTGGACCGACTGCAGCAACCTTTGCAGGGGTAAAACCGGCTGGCCGGCAGCCTGCAGATCTTCATAGGTGCCGTTGACAAAGTTGGCCGGATCTTTCTTGAACCAGAAGAAACTGAATCTCTCGCCCAGTTCCATGCAGGCGCTGGCCCGGGATTGCTCGGGGGTGCTGCCCTTACCCATCTGCTTCTTGTTGCCGATGATCTCAACGGCATCCTTGCCGCAGACGCTGAAATAGATCGGGATATCGAGCCGGCCGTTATCGATCCGGCGGATCTCCTTGAGAATATCGAGGTCGACACTTTTCAGTTTCTTCTGAAAACGCTCAACGGTCTCGACCGGGCTTATCGCCTTGTCCTGATCGTAGGTGTATGTTTTAAAACAATCCTCTAACTCGATCTTGCGGTTCTGCATGGTTTCCTCACTTTCTGCTTTATTAGCCAGAGATTGCTTCGGTCACTGTTGTTCCCTCGCAATGACGATAAGTCTCGTCTTTGCGAGGCACGAAGCAATCTCGCTGTTGTCCTTTGTCCTATAAGACCGGAGGCGCCACTATACATTAATATCAAATTTTCCCCTCAAGATTATGAACGGGAACAAGAAAAACCTATTACCACATTGTGGTAGGGAAATCAATGGTGCCAAATATCCCTTGCTGAAAGAGGGGCGACAAGTTAAACAGCACAGGGTTGCTATTTAAGTTTTCTGCTATGTCATGTGAAGAGGGCTGTCATACTAAAAGAGAAACAGCGAGATTGCTTCGTACCTCGCAATGACGAGCGGGTTGATCCGTCATTGCGAGGTACGAAGCAGGTAGCGACCGGAGGAAGACTCCGATCTCTTTATAATATCAGGGGGACAGAATTAAATTCTGTCCCCGATACTATTAACAGAACCAAAGAGAACTCTATTTATGAACATAGCAAAAATAATCAAGATCCAGCTCCTGATCCTGCTGGTTATCCTGTTCGCCTCATCCCTTGCCCATGCCGAGGAAAAGCCCAGGCCAAGGTTGGCGATTCTGCCCTTTACCATGAACAACCCTGAAGACCTTGCCCATTTGCAGGAGGGGGTGAGGGCGATGCTGGCCAGCCGGGTCGCGGCCGGGATCGGCGCAATACTTGTTGATCGCCATGAAGCGGCAAAAGTTGTTTCAGAGCAAAGCGGTATATCACCGCAAGAGGCCGGCCGGGTTCTTGGTGCCGACCTGGTCCTGACCGGCAGCGTCACCGGCCTTGGTTCGAGTCTCAGCATTGATGCCATTCTGACCAGGGTGAAAGAGGGAGATTCGGAGAGTTTTTTTACTTCGGCTGCGGACCAGAACAGCATCATCGCCGCAGTTGACCGACTGGCGGCTGATATCAGTGGTAGTATCTCCGGAGAGCCCCGTCAGGTTGAACAAGCGACAGCGGCTTCTTCTGTGGCTAAGCCTGGTGCCGTGTCGACCGGGTCTTCAGATCAGACCATGCATCCGGACCGGATCTTCCGCGCCCCGGTATCAGCTGTCCCGGTTCCTGCTCCTTCAATAACAACTACTTCTCCCTTTTTACCTCCGGTGACCAAACCGGCCGGGCAGGCCAGTCGCAGCCAGTTCCTTGACCTGGAGATCCAGGTCATGGATGCGGCTGATGTCTTTGGCGAAGGCAGCAGTCAGGTGGTCCTGGCCGAGAAGCAGCGGGTCACGGTCTATCGGCAAGATGGTGGTCGTCTGACTAAAGCCGCTGAAGTTCCCGCCGCCCCTCGCCATGTCAGGATCGTCTCTCTCTGTCTGGCCGACCTTAACGGTAACGGCCGGGCCGAGATCTATGTCAGCGCCATTTCCGACAACACCCCCCTTTCTTATGCAGTTGAGTGGGACGGCAAGGCCTTTGTCAGCCTCTATAATAAACAACGCTGGTACACCAGAACGCTTTTCCTGCCCGGTAAAGGCATGGTGCTGGCCGGTCAGCAGGGCGGGTCTGACTATCCGGTCAAGCCGGGGATCTACCAGTTAACTGTCGGTGACGGCGAGCTGGTCAAAGGAGAAAAGCTTGCCATCCCCGAAGCGGTAAATCTTTTTGATTTCGTCCTCGGTGATTTTACCGGTGACGGCCAGACTGAAATAGCCGTGCAGAGCCAGGATGATCACCTTTACCTATATAATAAGAACGGCGATGTCTTGTGGGAGGGGGCGGCTGATTTTGGTCATACCAGTCGCTATATCGGCCCGGCCTCTGCCAGTTTAGGCGATCAGGAGAACCTGCAGGTGCCAACCCGTCTGGTCGCTCTGGACCTGAACGGCGATGGCAGGCAGGAACTTGTGGCGATGAAAAATCCCTCCGGACTTGGCACTATCATGCGGACGGTTGGCAGTTTTGTCGGCGGCTCGATCGATATCATGGCCTGGAACGGCATTACTTTCAACGAGTATTGGTCTACCGGCCCGATCGGTAGCTATATCGCCAGTTATCAGCTGGAGGCGACCGAGGGCCGTTTGTATCTTGCTCTGATCAACAAGAGTAAAGGGCTTATCTTGTCAACTATGCGGAGTACGGTGGCCAGTTACGGACTGGCAAATATCCCTCAGTAGCTTCCTTAGTAGTGGTTTTTATTACACAATTTGCTGATCTCCATATTTGAGGTCAGCCAGCCATATTTCTTATGTTGTTGATATTGCGTGTTTTCGCCTGGGAGGGCACAGGTGGCCCGGCTTTTGCAATAGCTAGCTGGTAATTAAAGGCGCGAATCTACGGAGAAAATGATTTTGTTGTTTTTTGTACCACAATGTAGTAATGCTGTTAAGCATTGAATGCGGTGAGATAGTTGATAACACTCGGAATATGGTTATTTGATTTTTTTGAAATATGGTTGCAAAATACTTGACAAGGCTAGGCGTCAAGGGTAGAAAAAGGCTATTAATTTTGTGTGCTCAGTTGGTTTATCCGGCTTTGCCGGACGATCATTGCAACTGCAACTGATCGGAAACCTGCTAATTCTAACAAAGGAGAATAAGGATGAAGAAAGCGTTAAGTTTTGCAGTTGCACTTGGTCTGGTGGCTGGCATGGCTTCTTATGCCGCAGCCGCTACGGTTGATTTTCATGGTGACGCCCGTTGGCGTGGACTTTCTCGGGCTAATGCCGATGGTGATGAGAACGTTCCTAACCCAGGTGACGACGTAGATGGCATGGATCAGCGTTACCGACTGGTCACCAATATCACCGTTAACGATGACCTGATGGTTGGTTTCAGGGTTAATATGTTTGAAGGTTCTTTTGGTAATAACCATTCCAATTTTGGTACGACTACAACCACAACCACAACCACTAACTGTACCGAAGACTTCCCCCTTGTCCTGGATGCTAATGGTAATCCCACTCTGACCTGTACCTCTGCCTCTGCCTCTACCTCTAAAACTGACAATATGTTCGTAGATCGCGC
>CBDVDF010000148.1:0-5243 GCA_965372675.1 uncultured Desulfobacterales bacterium | reverse complement strand
GCAGACCTCAGGGGACCATCCAGTGGATTCCTTTCAGCCGAACGCGCCCGATACCTTGAGGAATCTATCAGCGAAGCCCAAGTCCATCTTGTCGACCAACCCGGCTATTTCACCAGGCGCCTGCCTGCATCCCAGCACTGGAGAATTTACCCCCACTTCCGCCCCAAGACCGCCTTTATAGATATTGAGACCACCGGTCTTCATGACTCTTGCGAAATCACGACCATCGCCCTCTATGATGGTCGACGGATCAGCTATTATGTTCAGGGAGACAACCTGGATGATTTCCCGAATGACATAGGTGATGATGTCCGCGGGAAAAACCTTGACTCGTTTCCTGAAGATATCATGGGCTATGATGTCCTGGTCTCTTACAACGGCAAGTCGTTCGATGTCCCGGTCATCAACCGTTATTTCGGTATTGAACTGCCCCAGGCCCATATCGACCTGCGCTACATCCTGCACAGCCTGGGGATCAAAGGCGGCCTGAAAGGTTGTGAAAAAAAGCTTGGTCTGGACAGGGGTGACCTTGAGGGAGTGGATGGTTATATGGCGGTTCTGCTCTGGGAACATTATCAACGAACCGGAGAACAACGGGCCCTGGAGACCTTGCTGGCTTACAATATCATGGATACGGTCAACCTGGAGCTGCTGATGGTTGAGGCCTATAACCGCAGCCTTGCCCTGACTCCCTTTTATAATGAGCTGGCCATTACCAGCCCTTCCAGGCCACAGATCCCTTTTAGTCCGGACCGGCCGTTGATCCTCTCTTTACAGGAAAGCCAGAGCAATAGCTGGGCAAGAAGTTACTGATCATCCTGAATCCGTAAGGCCGGGCTTGACGCGCCATGGAACAGTCTGGCTTTTACCCGGCCGAAAGGCCTCAACCAGATCTCCGACCGCCGCCCTCTTGAAGTCCCGGATCTGCAGGCCGACCTGCTGACCGACCGTCGCAACAGGAACTGCAACATCTTCGCGATGCAGGGACTCTATCCTGCCCCTATAAGCCTCACCCATAGCCGTTACAACTCGGAATTCGTTCCCCAGCGCCAACCGGCCCTCGGCCACTTCGCAGCCAAGGATTATGCCATGCCGGCAACTCTTGAACAGGGCAATTACCCTGGCCCGTCCTGAAATAACCTCCGTGGGCACCGAACTGACCATGCTTTCGGCGATCTTCCTAAGACCATCAAGTAGACGGTAAATGACTCTGTATAGCCTGATCTCGATCCGCTCAGACATCAGCGTCTGCTCCAGGCGAGGATTAACCTCCACCTCGTAACCGATGATCAGGCCGCTGCCGGTCGCTGCCATAACAAGATCGTTCTTGTTGATCGAACCGACCCCGGAGGAAATAACTGCGATCTCAAGACCGCTATCAATCTTATTGACGGCCTCGACTACGGCCTGCAAGCTGCCGGCCGAAGCGCATTTAAGAACGATTTCCAGCCTAGTCTGCTGGCGATCAGTCCCGATCTCACGGCCAGAAGGATGAGATCGTCTGGCCTTCTTCCTGGCCTTTCGGTGCTGCAGGTTATGCTTGTGGCCCATAGCTGTCACCGGACAAAATTTATTCCTGTTCTAAGCATAACATTTCATGGGACTTGAGAACAAACCAATCCGCAAAGCTCATGACACAGGCAGGGATGATCAAGAGAAAAAAGTTGACGAAAAAAAGGGAGGGGGATACTTAGTGGATGGAAAAGGCCTTGTTCAGGGCCTGCTCGGCAGGGTAACCCTGATCGAATTTGAAATGATGATACTTTGAATCCAGGCCCCAGTCATTGCGGGTATCTTCAAGATGTGCTTCGATCTGGCCAAGAAGTTCTTCGATAGTATCGTCATCACAGTCAGAGTAGATCAGGAAATCAGAGCCCTTCCGCAGCATCATCACCGTGGCCTGCTCCTTTTCCCCCTTGGCATCAAACTCTTCAGCGGTCTGATGGATCTTCTGACCGATCTCATCAAGAATTTGATCTGCCTTGATAAAGCCCATCGTACTGTTGAAATTCCTGATATCCGGAAAACTGGTAACGATCAAATGATACGGCTGCTCATTTTTGGTCAGCATCTTGGCGTCATCCAGGTAGAGCAGGTAGCGGTAGTTATAAAAATCACTGAGCGGTTCCCGGAAATATGACATCTGGCGGAATACCTCCAGGTCCTCACTGTAGTCAGCCCTGAATTCGCTTTTGATCTCCAGCGGACTCCAGTCTTCAGTTATCTTATCAATGATCTGGACGATCTCGGAATCAAGTCGTCCCTCCTTGGCCTCATACCAGAGGATATCGATGGCCTTTTCCCTGGTCATCGGCTTTTTGTACGGTCTCCTGGCGATCATCGCCTCAAAGACGTCGGCAGCGGCAACGATCCTCTCCAGCGGCCCGATCTCATCTCCCTTCAAGCCATAGGGATATCCCGAGCCATCCAGCCGCTCATGGTGATGGAGAATGATTCGGCGGATCCGGTAATCGTGATGGTGTTTGGCAAAGAGGCTGGCCCCGACCAGGGGATGGACTTGCATGATGTTGCGATCCATCCGGTCGAACAAGCCGGGTTTGAGGAGAACATCATCGGGGATCGCCACCTTGCCTATATCATGGACCAGACAACCTAGCCTCAGGGCCTCCATGTCTTCTTCGCTGAGCCCCTTCACCACCCCTATACGCCGGCTTATTTCCGCCACCCGCAAAGCATGTTCGAATGTGGAGTGATCACGATTGGCCAGCATCTCGTACATGATCTCAAAAAGGTTAACGATCAGATCGTCTTTCTCCTGGTTGGCAACAGCCAGGGCTTTCTCCGCTTCCTTACGCTCACCAAGTTCCTGGCCGAGATTGATATTGGCCTCTTCAAGCTCAATGGTCCTTTCCTGGACCCTGATCTCGAGTTTTTCCTTGGATTTCTGCAGTTCCTCTTCCGCCCTCTTCCTCTGGATAACCCCGGCAATGACACTGGCCGCCGCCTCAAGGGTCTCTTCGGCCATCCTGTCACGCACAGTATCAGCCTGAACATAGAGGGTGAATACCCCGATCAACCGACGATTGACCGAAAGAATCGGCACACAGTAATGACCATGAGGGAGGATACCCTTATAGCTGTTGTCGTGATACTCATTAATACAGTTGGCAAAAACCACTTCGCCGGTCATCGCGCAGCGGCCGCAGAGACATTTACCAAAAGGGACCTTGGCACAGATGGTCAGCAGACTCTCGTTCAAGCCGCGATGGGCCTTGAGTTCCAGGATCCCGGGCCGATCACCGACCAGAAAGATCGCCCCTTTCGGTTCCAGCTCCAGCCAGGGGAAGGAAGTTATATAGTAAATGAACAGTTCCAGGGTCTCGGTGAGGCTCAGGTTCTCCAAGGAGAGATGGAGAAGTTTGTTGAGAACGGTCTGGGTCTGGGAACTCCGTTTGACCGCCCTCTGACTCCGCTTCTGTTCGGTGACATCGCGAATGATCGCCTGGATCTTATCATTCTTTCTGCCGGTCATCCCGGCCCTGACCTCGATATCCAGATCATCTCCATCAATATTGGCAAAATGGGAGTCGAAAGCAACATCCTCGCCTTTCAGCACCCTGGCCATCGCTTTTTTCCAGGTTTCCTGATCTGTTTCACCAATCAGCTCATAGATACTCATGCCGATCAGACGGCTCTGGTTAAAGCCCAACAGCCGGGCCGCCCTTTCATTGACCTGTTGGAGAGATCCGTCAACTTCGCAGACCAGGATCGCGTCATTGGATTGTTCAAAAAGGGTCCGGTAGCGCTGTTCATTATCGCGAAGCTTCCTTTCGACCGACAGCCTTTTGATGAAATTATCCCGGAACCGCATCATCAGGAAGAACATCGCGATCAACATGACGAAAACAATGGGCAGAACGGTCCAATAGAAACTACTCACCAGATTATGGAGGGTGGCCAGCTGAGTGGTAATATCGTAATAGATCTCAAAAGCACCGCTGAACTTACCGTTCCTCATCACCGGTACATAAGTCTCAACGACATCGGCCTTAAAGATCTGCCCCTCAAGCGAAGCCGTCTCTTTCTGAACCACCTTGGTAAAATCGTGGCCGGCCGCGACGATCTCGTGAAAATAACTGTTACGGTTTATGGTGCCGATATCTTCGGGGTCGGTTGAGTAAAGAACCTCCCCCAGGGAGGAAAACATCTTGAGCTTGTGCAGGCTGAAATCACTTTTGGCATCGGAAACTATCTTCTCGATATCTGCCGGTACCTGATAGCCGGCAGGCGTATCGGCAGAAAAGAACATCGATGAGAGATGGGTGGCCACCCGGACAGCCTCTGCCTCGGTATCGTGAATTATATACTCTTCAAGGGATGGGACCAGGAAGAAAAAGACATAGGCCGGCAAGATCATCACCGCCAGAGCGGCCAGACCGATCAACCATCTGATGAACTTCAGATTAAGCATTGCTCAGGTTCTTATAGACACAGGACTGCCGGGTGCTGAACTTTCCCGGAACTGCCCCATCCCCCCTTCTTGATCAACCAGAAGCCCCAAAGCCGCAACCAACAACGAACCCCGGACTCTCCTTTATAATCACGAGTGATCCATCTTAGACCTTCTGCTGTTGTCATCACCAAAAACAGCAGTAAAGAAAGAATCTACAACCTCGCCGTCCATAATAATTTAGAACACAAATCACTTTAAGCGACAATAACTAAAACAAAGATCTGCCTCTTTTTGTCTCTGATCATTCAGATAAAACAATCGTCTTCTTTTGGAGAAGCAAATTTATTTTTTGATAAAATCCAGTTTGCTGTCGGTCGACGATATGGCCGGGTCGGCGACGATGTTAATTGACATCTCATACTTGTTTTCCAATTCGAGAAGTTCCGACCGTTTCTTGTTCTGAAGATACTGGGCCACATCGATCGGCAAACGGCATTCGACCTGACGGACATTCTTTCTGGCAACCCCGGTCTGGATACGCCTCAGGTAGACCAGGGCCAGAGTCTCGACCGAGCGGACCAGACCACGCCCCTGGCAATGTTCACAGATGTTATAGCTACCGCGCTGCACCGGTGAGGCCAGCTTCTGTCTGGATATCTGCATCAAGCCAAATCTGGAGATCCGGCTGATATCAACCTTGGCCTTGTCTCTTTTCATGCTCTCCTTGACCTTTTTTTCAACCTCACGGATATTGCCGGCCGGGCGCATGTCAATAAAGTCAACGACGATCAGTCCACCCAGATCACGAAGCCGTAACTGGCGGGCCAGT
>CBDVDF010000147.1:0-5259 GCA_965372675.1 uncultured Desulfobacterales bacterium | reverse complement strand
TGATGGCGACCAGGCAGCCGCCGCCCAGGAAGATCACGTAGCGATCCTGGCGCCGACGCCAGACCGGCCAGCTCTTGCGGACCACCGCAGCCAGGAAACAGCCAAGGAGCAGAAAGGCAAGCAGACCGCCGGTGGCCAGTAACTCCAGGTAGTCGTTGTGGGCATGGTCAATAATCACCTGCCAGGCCGCGTTTTCCTGGAAGAAGGGGAAGACCTTTTCAAAGGAACCGAAACCGGCCCCGGTCAGGATGAATTCCCGGATCATGGTCAGGCTGTCGAGCCAGATCTCGAAACGACCGTCATAGATGATCTTCTCAGGGTGCTGGATCTTCAGGAACCGTTCGATGATCGTCGCCCAGCCGAACCAGCTGACAAAAACCAGGGTCACCGATGGCACCAGGATAAACCAGTAGCGGTTGCTGCGCAGCTGGCCCCGGGCCCGGAGGATCATGGCCAGGATCAACAGGGCGCAGCTTAAACTGATAATGCCGCCGCGGGAGAGACTGACGAAGATGGTGGTGGCGATAAAGGTGGCGCCGATCCCGTACAGGGCGTGGCTGTTGACCTGCTGGTCGTTGAAAAAAGCGAGCACTTTCTCCCGCAGGTTAAGGACGGCCAGCGAATAAGGTTTGCTATAGAGAAACAGGCAGAGGGTCAGTGGGAAAAGCATCTCCATAAAGCCGGCATAGTGGTTGCGGTAAACGAAAGGGCCGACCGGAGTGGCTGAAGGCGGAGCCCGGAACCAGTAGATCAGACCCCCGGCGGTGAGCCGCTGGCAGAGAGCTTCGATAGCGATCAGCACTGCCAGAATGATCAGGGCGTTGGTTGTGCTGGTTATTCTCTTCCTGCTGCTCAGCAACTGGATAGTCAGGAAATAGGTGGCAGCATAGGCGGCGAAGCGGAAGAACTCGACCAGGGTCTCCTTGGGGGCCAGGGAGATGGTCAGCCAGCCCTCCGGACCGCTGAGGCCGACTGCTGGCCCTCGCAGGGCATAAGCGGCCGGCGAGAGTACTTTGAGCAGACCGGCAGGCAAGGGAGTGATCTGCAGCAGCAGGTAGCCGAGGAACAGCAGCAGCGGCAGCAGGCCGGGGCAATGGTAAAAAGGGCGTTGGCTATGGCCTGAGCGCCTGAGCAGGAAGAGCAAGGCGGCCAGGAAGATCCCGGCCTCCATAAAGGCCCGCGACCAGGTCTCCATAGTCCCGAAGGCCAGGGGAGCGACGATCAGGACCAGCAGGTAAAGACGGAAGGGCGTCAGCCCGGAGGGTGATGGAGTGTTTTTGAAGGTGTTTATTTGCATCTCGTATTATGTGGAACCGTGGTTCATGGTTGGGCTGAAAGTTATAAGTTATAAGTGAAAAGTTATAAGTTGTGGATGTTTACGGATCGGAAAGATCTCTCTCTTTCGTTCGAGATGACAGCTCCTGCGCGGAGAGATCGCCGCGTCGCCTGTGGCTCCTCGCGAAGACGAATGTTGGCCCCCCGATCTTTCTGAACAGTACCCTCAAGGGGCAGCTGCTAGTTACCATCAACCTTGAACCCTTAAACCGGGAACCACTAATCTTACTTTAATCCGTAACCACCGCATTTTTGCCTTTTTACTTTTGCCTTTTAACTTGCAGTTTTCCCAAAACTGCCGCCGGATTGTCGTTCACCAGTTTCAGAGCTTCTGTTCGGCCGATGATCTTCTCGATTGCCGCCAGGCCTTCGGAGAGTCTGGGTTTCCTGAACTCGCTGGAGTGGCCGTCCGAGCCGAGGAAGTCGACCAGGCCATTTTCAAGCAGATAGCGGGCGCATTTCTTCGGGCCGGGGCCGAAACGGCCGGTTGGGCTGGCTGCGGTGATCTGCACGTAGACCTGGTCGTCGAGCAGGGCCTCGATCAGTTCCGGGTGCTCGATGACATTGGGGATCCGCTCTGGATGGGCGATGATCGGTCGGTAGCCGTTGACCCTGAGGTCGAAGATCACCCGGCCGGCTTCGGCCGGCAGGTGGGTGAGGGGGAACTCGATCAGGACGTAGTTGCTGTTGTTGATGGTCCGGTCGCTGAGCAGGGTCGGGGAGGTCATCGCGTAGACTTCAGCGGCCGGGATGATCTCCAGGGTAATATTCTTCTCCTGCAGGGCCCGGTTCAGGGTCTCAGCCGTCGCCTTGACCTTGGCCGCGGTCGGCTCGGGCCCCTGGATATGGGGGGTGGCGATGATCGTGGTAATGCCGTCGGCGACGGCGATCTCCGCCATCGCCAGCGATTCTTCGATAGTTGCCGGGCCATCGTCAAGACCGGGCAGGATATGGCAGTGCAGGTCGATCATGAGGACAGTTAAAAGTAAAAAGTTGAAAGTTGAAAGGGGAAAGATGCGAGGTTCGAGGTGAAAGGGACGAGGTTCGAGATGCGAGGTGCGAGGTTTGAGGTGTGAGGCAAGCGACCGGAGGTAGACTCCGATCTCTCCGATCCGTGGTCACCATCAACCTCTGAACCCTGAACCCTGAACCTCAAACCTTTGTTTTGTCTTTATAATTCTACATTTTTCATTTTTAATTGTTGTAACCTCTAAACCTTGAGAAACTGCGGGGATTCAGATATCATGACTGATGCTGCTTTTATTTCAATGATCTCCGTTTTAACCTCAAGTAAGGATGGTTTATGCGTAAAGGTATTATTCTGGCAGGTGGCTCCGGTACCAGGCTCTATCCTCTGACTCATTCTGTCAGCAAACAGCTGATGCCGGTTTACGACAAACCGATGATCTATTACCCGCTGTCTACCCTGATGTTGGCTGGGATCAGAGATATCCTCCTGATCACCACCCCGGCCGAGCAGCCTTTATTCACGAATCTCCTCGGTGATGGTAGCCAATGGGGTCTGAAACTGAGCTATGCCGTACAGCCTGAACCGGCTGGCCTGGCCCAGGCTTTTCTGATCGGTGAAGAATTCATCGCTGATGATCCGGTTGCCCTGATCCTCGGTGATAATATCTTCCATGCCGAGAGGCTTATTGCCACCTTGAAAAAAGTCAGCCAGCGGCAGGCAGGGGCGACTATATTCGGTTACCCGGTCAGGAATCCCGGCCGCTATGGGGTTCTCGAGTTTGATTCAAGCGGTAAGGTCGTTGATCTGGCCGAGAAACCGGCCGATCCGGCCTCTAATTATGTGATTACCGGCCTCTACTTCTTTGATAATGATGTGGTGAAGATCGCCGGCACGGTGCAGCCTTCGGAGCGGGGAGAGCTGGAGATCATCGATGTGCTCAAGGCATATCTGCGGCGTGGGGATCTGGAGGTCGAACTTTTCGGTCGGGGGACGGCCTGGCTTGATACCGGCACTCAATCTTCCCTGCTTGATGCCGCTAATTTTGTCCGGGTCATTGAGGATCGCCAGGGTCTGAAAATATCCTGCCCGGAGGAGATCGCCTTCCGGATGAAATTTATCAGCCGTGATGATCTCAGGGCCCTCGCTGAACCCTTATTGAAGAGCGGCTATGGCGATTATCTGCAGGCTATAATCTCGGATTCAGTTAAATAGCTGGAGAAAGTGATGGCGCACCAACCTGAAAATCTTCTGGTGACCGGCGGGGCGGGGTTTATCGGCGCCAATTTTGTCCATTACTGGCTGGCCAGATACCCGGGCCGGCGAGTGATCGTCCTCGATGCCCTTACCTATGCCGGTAATCGTCAGAATCTCTCGCCGGCCGACTCTAATCCCGATTTCCTCTTTGTCCATGGTGATATCCGGGACTATGATCTGGTCCTGAAGCTGCTGTTGCAGGAAGAGTTGGAGACGATCGTTCATTTTGCCGCTGAATCGCATGTCGATCGTTCGATCCACGGGCCGGATCTCTTTATCGAGACCAATGTCCTCGGCAGCCATACCCTGCTGAAAGCCGCCAAACAGGCCTGGTTGTCGGCCGAAAGCCCGGTCAGCGAGCATCTCTTCCATCATGTTTCAACCGATGAGGTCTATGGGAGCCTCGGGCCGGATGATCCACCCTTCAGCGAGACCACCCGGTATGCGCCCAACTCGCCCTATGCCGCTTCCAAGGCCTCCTCCGACCACCTGGTCCGGGCCTATCACGAAACATACGCTTTAAAGGTTACGACCAGTAATTGTTCCAATAACTATGGCCTCTATCAGTTCCCGGAGAAGCTTATTCCCCTGGTCATCGTCAATATCCTCGCCGGCAAGCCTCTGCCGGTATACGGTGACGGCAAGCAGGTCCGTGACTGGCTCTATGTCGATGACCATAACCGGGGCATAGACCTGGTTATCCATCAAGGCCGGGTCGGCGAGACCTATAATATCGGTGGCAACAACGAATGGACTAACCTGGAGATAGTCGGGAAGATTTGCCGGTTGCTGGATCAGAGATTTGCCGATGATCAGAGCCTGGCCCAGAGATTTCCCGCCGCCCCACAGGTTTCTGGTCAAAAAGCTGAAACCCTGATCTCTTTTGTTGAGGATCGCCTCGGCCATGATCGGCGCTATGCGATAAACGCGGCCAGGATCTCAAGCGAACTTGGCTTTTCCCCCCATGAGTCGTTCGAAACCGGGATTTGCAAGACTGTTGACTGGTATTTGCAGAACGAGAGTTGGTGGCAAAGGGTTTTGGATGGGAGTTATTTGGGTGAAAGATGAAAGGGGAAAGAGGAAAGGGAGGGAATTATAAATGAGAGATCGCGTCATCCTTCGTTCTCGCGATGGCGAAATGGGATCCCAGTCACCCCAACCAAAACCCAAAACGATATGCAGCCCGGGGTGGGTGGAAGACAAGGAAGAAAGTTTTCAGCTATACTGAAGGTATGCTGGAAGCTTGATGACGCAGTATCCCGCCTACCCCGGGGGTGTAAAAGATTTTGTGTAAACGGCATATCGGTCAGATTGTCGGCATCCTGTTTTCAAAGATAATAGTAAATTGATTCAACGCCGATTTCCAGTTCCTAATCGGCATGGTCCATTTTTTCGAGATATTCCTCAAAGACAGGTAGAGCAGTTTTAGCATTGAAGCATCATTGGGGAACGACCCCCGATTCTTTGTCACTTTCCGCAGCGACATATTCACTGATTCGATAGCGTTGGTCGTGTAGATTGCCTTGCGGATCGCAGGTGGATAGGAAAACAGAGGGGTAATCCGCTCCCAGTTGCGTCGCCAGGACTTACCGATCGTTGGGTGGCTGGCATTCCATTTTTCCTCGAACTCCTCAAGGTGGATCTCAGCCTCTTCAATAGTCGGTGCCTGGTAGATGGCCTTCAGGTCGGTAGCGACTTCT
>CBDVDF010000146.1:0-5269 GCA_965372675.1 uncultured Desulfobacterales bacterium | reverse complement strand
TGGCGATCGGCAGGTCGCTTTCGGTGTCCAGCAGCTGAAATATTCGCTCGGCCGAGGCCAGAGAGGACTGGACGATCGAATATTTCTGGGAAAGATCACGCAACGGCTGGAAGAACAGCCGCATATAGGAGAGAAAGGCAACCAGGATGCCGATGGTCATTTTGTCCTGGATGATCTGGCCGCCGCCGTACCAGATGATCAGTGCCACTGCCACCGCGCTCAGCACCTCCAGCATCGGCATGAAGATCGCGAAGATCTTGATCTGGTAGAAGGTTCGCTGCAGGTATGATTGATTCAGCTCGGCGAAGCGCTCATGCGAGTCTTTTTCCCGGCCAAAAAGCTGGATAACGCTTATGCCACTCAAGGCCTCCTGCAGAAAAGAGTTGATCCGGGCCAGGTGGGTGCGGATGTCCCGGAAGGCTAAGCGAGCCAGGCGGCTGAAGAGCAGGGTGTTGAAAATAATCAACGGCACCAGCAGCAGCATGATCAGGGCCAGCCGCCAGTTCATCAGGCAGAGGATCAGCAGGATGCCGATGATCCTGGCCAGGTCGTTGAACAGGGTGACGATGACCGAGGTGAACATTTCGTGCATATTCTGGATGTCGTTGGTCAGCCTGGTCACCAGTTTGCCGACCGGGTTGCGATTGAAAAAAGCGGTTTCCAGCGAGAGCATATGGCTGAACAGATCCTGCCGCATCCGGTGCATGATGTGCTGGCCGGTCCACTCGAGAAGGATCACCTGGAGAAAATTGACCAGAAAACCTGTTGCGATCAGGCCCAGAAAGATGGCGGTGAGCTGGCTTACTCCGGCCAGGCGGACCGCCGGGTCAAGACCATCTTTGAGGATAAAATCGTCGATGGCCAGCCGGACCAGGTGGGGCAGGGCCAAGCTGCAGGCGGTTATCACCAGGGAAAGAATGATCGCCCCGGTCACTTCCCGCCACCTGGAGGCGGTGTAGATCATGATCCGCTGCCACAGTTTGAGGTCGCCGCCCTTTTTCAGCCGTTCCTCTTCGAAGTATCCGTAACCGTATCTCATCGGCGGGCCTCCCCGCTTTTTTCGCTCAACATCTGGTGGTCGTGGATGGTCCGGTAGAAATCATTGGCGGCCAGCAGTTGCCGATGCGGACCGCAGGCGGAGATCCGGCCACTATCCATAACGATGATCTCGTCGGCGTTAAGGATCGGGGTGACCCGGTGTGAGACCATGATGCAGGTCCGACCGGGCAACCACTTGCTGAAGTTGCTGATTATCCGGTGCTCGGTATCGGTGTCCACGGCTGATAAGCCGCCATCGATGATGACCACCGGCCGGTCCATTAAAAGGGCCCGGGCCAGAGCGATCCGCTGCCGCTGACCGCCGGAGAGCAGCAAGCCTTTTTCCCCGACCCGTGACTGGTAACCGTCTTTGAAATGGAGGATCTCTTCGTGCACTGCGGCCAGTTTGGCCGCCTGTTCAATTTCTTTTTGCCCGGCATCGGGGCGGCCGAAAGCGATATTGGCGCCGATGGTGTCTGAGAACAGCAGGGTGTCCTGGGGCACGTAAGCGATCCTCGAACGGACTGCGGCCAGCTCAAGAAGGTTGACATCAATATTATCCCAGAAGATCTGCCCGTCATCGACCGGATAGATCCGGGCCAGAAGCTGGCAAAGGGTGGTCTTGCCGGAGCCGGTCCGGCCGACGATGCCGGTGAAGCCGGGACCGATCTCCAGACTCAGCCGGTCGAGGACCGGTTCGCTCGCTTCGGGGGAATAACTGAAGGTCAGGTTGCGGATCGAGATCAGGTTGTTACCATCTGCCATTTTTACCGGTCTGGCCGGGTTTTTGAGGAGCGGTTCTTCGGACAGGACCTGGTTTATCCTGTTCAGAGAAGTGATGCCGCGCTGGAAAAGGGTGGTCACCCAACCCACGGCCATCATCGGCCAGGTCATCAGGTAGAGATAGGTCATGAAGGCGACGAAATCACCGATCGAGATGGTACCGTTGATGGTCAGCCGCCCACCGAAAAAGACCACCAGCATCAGGCTGAGATTGGCAATCAGGGTAGAGAACGGGAAGAGGGCGCCCTGGACCACGGCCAGATGAAGGTTGTCCCGGACATAATCTTTGCCCAGCTGGTCAAAATGGTCGGTCAGGGGGGCTTCCCTGGTGTAGGCCTTGATCAGCCGGATCGATGACAGGGTGGAGCGGCTGAATTCGGTGATCCGCGAGAACTGCTCCTGGACCCGGTTGAAACGTTTGTGGAGGATGGCGGTCAGCAGGCCGGTCAGCAAGGCGAGGATCGGCATCGGCGCCAGGGCGATCAGGGCCAGGCCCGGGTCTATGTAAATCATGAAAGCCAGGGTGGCGGTGGTCATCATCAGGGCATCGATGAAAGAGACCAGGCCGATCCCGCAGGCCATCTGGACGGCGGTGAGGTCGTTGCTGGAGAGGGCCATGATCTTGCCGGCCGGGACCCGGTTGAAAAACGGTCGGTCTAGATCGAGAAGTTTCTCCAGTATCCGGTTGCGGAGATCTCTTTCGAGGATTCTTGAAAATCCGAGGATCAGGTAGCGCCAGCCAAAACGGCTGAGGGCGATACCGAGGGCGAAAAGGACGATCAGGCCGCCCTGTTGGAAGAGGCTTTCCCGGCTGGCGGTGGCAAATTGGAGGCTGTCAATTGCGCTCTTGATCACCCTGGGGATCATCAACTGGAGCAGGTCGACCGCCAATAGGGCCAGCAGACCGGCCAGTATCCGCCACCGGTATTTTCGGAAGATCGGGCTGACCAGCCGCAGTGCTGCAAGGGCCTTACGGAATCTGGTCCATTTGAACAGGGAGAATTCGGACAAGGGGAGCTCCGTTAACCGATCTTTGCCGACCAGACCACGGTCTGGTTGCGGCCTTCTCTCTTGGCCTGGTAAAGGGCTCGGTCGGCCCGCTCGACCAGCAGGGGTTTTTCGGTGCCGTTTTCGGGGAAGACCGCGATGCCGGTCGAGATGGTCACGACCACCGGCTGGTCTTCATTGATCAGGTCAAGGTGCTGAATTTTCTCCCGGATCCGTTCGGCCAGCATGTGGCCGCCTTCTGCATCGCAATTTTCAAGGAGCAGGGCGAACTCTTCACCACCATAACGGGCGGCAATATCGACGGTGCGAACCGTATCTGCCAGCACCGCCGCGACTTTCTGGAGAACGTGGTCGCCAAAAGGGTGGCCGAAGCTGTCATTGATATTTTTAAAGTGGTCGAGATCGCCCATCAGCAGGCAGAGCGGGGTACCGGTTCTTTTGGCTCGATCCAGCATGACATCGTAGCCGTTCTGAAAGGCCCGATGGTTGGCCAGACCGGTCAGTCCGTCAGTGGTCGCCATCAGGCCGAGTTTCTCATGGGCCTGGGCCAGTTCGATCTTTATCGCTACCTGGGTGGCGATCAGTTCGAGAATTTCCTGGCGGCTTTTGGTGAAAACTCCGTCTTCTGCTGCAGCAACGACCAGGCAACCGAGCGGCTTGTTGTTTTCGTCCGGCAGCGGAATTACCAGCAGGGATCCGTAATCACTGCTGGTTTGATCGTTGGCAAAGATCGGCGCTGCGCCCAGGTAACGGCCGCCGGCCGGCAGGGTGCGGCCGGTTTTTAAGGCCTGGCCAACCAAGCCATCGTCGAGCGGAAAACTCTGGGCGGCCAGTTTTTCGGTTGCCGGTCCCTCGATCTGGACGATCTGATGTTGGTCGTCGTCCCGCAGGCACAATGCCACCATTTCGACCGGAACCTGGGTTTTGACTGCCTTGAGAGAGGCGGCAAAAACCGACTCGAGGCTCAGGCCGCTGTTAAGTTCCCGGAGACCCAGATAAAGACGATGGGCCGTCGAACGCTCCCTGTCCATATTAAGAAGCATCCGGCTGCTGTCGATCTCGAGACCAAGCTTGGCGGCGGCCATCTTCAGCACCTGCCGTTCGCGGTCGGACCAGGCCTCCTCGGACTCCCGGTCGACGCAAAGAATCCCGGTTCGCGGCATTTCCCTGGCATCATCTTCTGATCGGGATGGCGGAATGCGCAGGACCATGATCGCCCCGACCCCTTCGTGGTTCCGGTAGTATGGCAGGGACGGGTGAGACGGCCGGACCCCGACCAGTTCACATTCTTCGCGGTCGCCGGCAAGGGCTGCGATGATGCCGGTCCCGGTCGGGTATGGACCCGGATCAATGTCCTGCCGGGTGGTGGCCAGGTAACGCAGTCGCAGTTCATCTTCTGCGGGGCTGGGCCATAATACGGCCACGGTATTAAGTCCCAGAGCCTGGCGGATCATCTCCAACTGCATTTCAAAGGAGGCATTGATCTTTTCGATCGTTTGTCGGCTGAAAGATTCGGAAATATCGCCTGTCTCGTCATCCTGAAGAATTTCGCTGGCGGTGAGATCGTTTGTTTCCAGGCCCAGTTCTGCGGCTTGTTCCTGCGAGGCTATGTCTCTACGGTTTTCGGTTCGATCCTGTTGAAGGCTGCTCCGGTAAAGGCTGCTGCCCGGGAAAAAATGGAGGGCGGCCGCCGCTGCTGCGCAGATCATGAGGTTGGTCGCCGCTGTGCTGAATGGTTGATTGCCGGTCAAGGCCAGACCTGCTTCTATAGCTGTGCCGGCCAGAAAACAGACCGCCGCGATCCAGCCTGGATAACGGATGACGATCCAGGCCAGGGCGCCGGCCGGGATAAAGAGCAGGTGGTAATAGGCAGGAGCGCCAAGGCGGAATATTGCCCAGGAGAAGACGATCAGCAGCAGTGGGTTTTCGAGCTCGCGGGCCGGGTTTTCGGAGCTGCAGGTTTGGAGGCGACTCCAAAAATAACGGCCAGCAGCGATGGCCAGCATAAAGGCGGATACCAAACCGGCCGGGGTTGGCGAACCGCTGCGGATGAGCTGGTCGCTGCCGATAGCCAGGACTGCTCCACAGGCTGCCAGGCAGCCCAGCCATTCCCCTAAAAAGATCAGGACTGAAGAGGGGTCATCAGCTATCTTTCTTTTGTTTCTGGGCAAGTTTCAACGCTCCATAAAAAAACCGTCGTCCGGGCGGGTTGTTCTGTCACCTGCAGATGTCCCTGAAAAATACCCTTTTACAACGATAATTCCACCTAAAATACCTGCGGCCAGACAATAAACCTTCGAGGCGGAGGGTCCTGCAGAAAGTTACTTCGGTTCGGGCAGCTTTTGCCGGACAAAGATCAGCCTGACTTGAATCTGTCTGGATAGTGTTTATGGTGAAAGAACAAGATTTTGCCTCTTTTTTATGCTAGACTAGTCGGAAT
>CBDVDF010000145.1:0-5283 GCA_965372675.1 uncultured Desulfobacterales bacterium | reverse complement strand
GCGCGAAAACACCGTCATCATTGGTCACCAGAATAAGTGGTCGTTCAGCCATATCTTTTTTCTCCGGAAGAGCTCCTTGATCCTTTGTTTTCCAATGCCAAAATATAGCTCCTTTTCTTCTTTTTTACTAATTTTTCGGCTATATTAAACTTCGCAAGCGAAGAGTTTTTCGGGTTCACCCCAGATCTATAAGAGGAGAGAAAGATGCCTTATGTAAATATCAGAGTGGCCGGTAAAATGGACACCAAACAAAAAGAGGAGATCTGCCGGGGAGTAACCGATGTCATCTCCAGAGTCGCCAACAAACCGCCGGAATCGATCCTGATCTTTATCGATGAGTGTGAGCGGGAAAATATCTCTTCCGGCGGGAACCTGCTCTCCTCCGGCAAATAAGCCAGCCCTACATGAAAGATCTTGAGAACGCCCGTCAGCAGCTGGCTGAACTGCGCCAGCAGATAAATTTTCACGCCCATCGCTATTACGTTCTCGATGATCCCCAGATATCAGACGGAGAATACGATCTCCTTTTCCGGGAGCTATTAGGCCTGGAAGAAAAATTTCCGCAACTGATCACTGCCGACTCCCCGAGCAGGAGGGTCGGCGGCGAAATTCTTGATGGCTTCAGTACAGTCGAACATCAGGTAGCGATGCTCAGCCTCGAAAATGCCTTCAATGACCAGGAGCTTTTCGACTTCGAAGAAAGGCTGCTGCGTTTCCTTAACACTGACCTGACCCCCGGCTATATCGCCGAACCAAAGCTGGATGGCCTGGCCGTTGAACTGGTCTATGAAAACGGCCTGTTAACTGTTGGTTCGACCAGAGGCAATGGACGAACCGGCGAGAACATCACCACCAACCTGCAAACCATTCCAGCCATTCCACTGCGACTGAGTGGCGATAATATCCCTGCCCGACTCGAAGTACGCGGCGAAGTATTCATTTCACTAAGCGGTTTCCGCAAACTGAACGAACAGCGTCAGAGCGACGGGGAAAACCTCTTTGCCAACCCCCGCAACGCCGCCGCCGGCTCCTTGCGGCAGCTTGATTCCAGGTTGACAGCCCAGCGGCCCCTCGATTTTTACGCCTACGGGGTAAGCACCCCTCTTGACCTGCCGTGCCATACCCAGACCCAGATCCTGGCCTTCCTCGGCCGAGCCGGTTTCAAGGTCAATGACCTGCTCAGTACCTGCCCAAACATGGCAGCAGTGGTCAAACATTTTGACTTTCTGGCCGAGCAAAGGCCGGAATTGGGCTATGAGATCGACGGCATGGTGGTAAAGGTGGACTCCTTGGAATTGCAGGCGCGCTTGGGCCATAAAGCCCGAAGCCCGCGCTGGGCCATCGCCTGTAAGTTCCCGGCTTCCCAGGCCACCACCCGCCTTATCGGCATCGAGTTCCAAGTCGGCCGTACCGGCGCCATAACCCCGGTGGCCCTGCTTGATCCAGTCAATGTCGGCGGGGTCACGGTCAGCCGCGCCACCCTGCACAACGAAGATGAGATCATCCGCAAAGACCTGCGGATCAACGACCTGGTCCTGGTCCAACGGGCGGGGGACGTGATCCCCGAAGTCGTAAAAGCGATCAGCGACAAAAGGAGCGGCAAGGAACTGCCGATCAAAATGCCGAGGCACTGCCCGCAATGCGGCCAGGAACTGCTCCGAAATGAAGGAGAGGCTGCGCTCCGTTGTCTGAACCTGCAGTGTCCCGCCCAACAATTAAGGGCCCTGATCCATTTCGCCGGCAAGTCCGGTCTTGATGTCGAAGGGTTCGGGGCCAAAGCCATAGCGCAACTCTTCGATGCCGGCCTGCTTAAGGAGATCTCCGATCTCTTTTCTCTGGCGCATGACCAGTTGGCAAAGCTACCGGGTTGGGGGGAAAGATCAGCAGCCAACGCCATCACCTCACTTGAAAAAAGCAAGGGGCCCTCGATGGCCCGGTTCGTCACCGCCTTGGGGATCAGACATGTCGGTGAGGTTTCCGCCCAGCTGCTTGAAGAAAATTTCGGTTCATTGACAAGGCTGGAGAATGCCTCCAGGGAGGAGCTGGAAGAGATCGAGGGGATCGGCCCCCGGCTCGCGGCCAGTATTGTCGATTTTTTCAACAACAAGCAAAGCCTGAAGGCATTGACAAAACTACAGGATTCTGGCCTAAAGATAACAGTCCGAAATAATACCGGGGCCGACCTGCCCCTCACCGGCAAGGTGTTCCTCTTTACCGGCGGCCTGGTCTCCCTGTCACGAAATGAGGCTAAGGCCAGGATCAAATCCCTGGGCGGCCAGGTAGCTTCGGGCCTTAATCGCAAGGTAACCCATGTGGTTGTCGGAGAGAAGCCAGGCAGTAAACTTGCCAAAGCAATTGATTTAGGACTTGCAATTATCAGCGAAGATGATTTTAAAGTGTTGCTTGAAAATTAATTAAATCCCTTTTTATGATCATGGTGAGATAAATGGCGATCAAAAGACTGCACTTAGTCCTTCACGGCAAAATTCAAGGCGTTTACTTTCGCGACTATGCCAAGGCGGAGGCCCTCAAGCTGGGAGTAGCCGGCTGGATCCAAAACATGTCAGACGGTACCGTTGAGGCCGTGATCGAGGGTGAGGATGAGCAGGTTAGCCAGATGCTCGCCTGGCTGGAAGTCGGCTCTCCGGGCTCGGAAGTAGAAAAAATAGTCGCCCGGGAAGAGCGCCCCTATGGAGAGACCGGCGCCTTCAACATCCGCTTCTAAGTCCGGCTGGATCATAAAAGTTGAAAAGCTTGAAAAAGGAGGCGGTCCACAACAAGGCTGCCAAAATATCCTGCCCGGTCTGCGGTAACGACGAAGATTTTTTCGAAATTGCCGACGGCGTCATCCTGACCAGTCGTTTTCTCCAGAATGAAGACGGTAGTTTCAGCCGTGATGGTGAAGAATCACAGATCCTTGGCGAAATAAAATTTTTCTGCGGTGAATGCGAATCTGACCTCACCCAGTTCCATCACCACTTTATGGATATGCTCTTTTGACCGGAGACCCGCCCACAATAAGTGCTAAATACCGGCTAATCTCGGACAACGACACGCTCCACAGGGATTTTGCTTCCCTGGGTCCCTCCGATGTCTTTGTCGGCCGCCTCCGGCTCAAACCCTCCGAAGAAAACCTGATAGTCGACCTGCTCGAAAGAGGGGTCAAGCTTTTCCCCTCCGGACTTTCCCAGCTTTGCTGCCGTTCCAAGGTCATGCAGGCCAGGATATTCCAGGAGCAGATGATCCCCGGCACCAGGGCCATCAACGACCGGCATGAGTTGATGGCCGCGATCAGCGAGTATCAGCGCTCCGCTTACACAAAAGTTGTTACTAAAAAAGACAGAGCCAATGCCGGCCTGGGCATTAACCTCTGGCCTTCGATCGAAGATGTTTTCAATCAGGTTTCGCTGGGAACATTAGACCTGCCATTCGTCATCCAGCCTTTCTACCCTGATTGTCGTGATATCCGGGTCATTGTCCTTGATGATCACCAAGAGGCTTACTGGCGCGACAATCCGGATAATTTCCGCCACAATCTCCACTGTGGCGGCAAAAGCAGCCCGGCTGATCTTTCCACCGAACAGATGGATCTATGCCGGCAAGTCATGGCAAGGGGGAAATTCCCCTATGCCCATCTCGACCTGATGGTCAGCCCGAGCGGAGAAACATATCTAGCCGAGATCAATCTCAGGGGCGGCATCAAGGGAGCCCGGATAACCACCGCCGACTATCGCCGGAAGATCGATGCCATTCATCAGCGTTATTGCCATGAGCTGGGGCTGTAAAAAAGCATAAAAAAAGGGAGAAGGCTCAAAGCCTTCTCCCTTACATTACAAAGATCAAACAGTACTAATTATACGCAGCCGGTAGGTTTCGGCAGACCAGCCATCTTACAGGCTCCTTTACCAGGTCCTGAAGGGAACAGCTCATAAATTCTCTTCAGCGGGAAACCAGTGGTCTTGGAAAGAATACGAACCATCGGAGCGATACCGTTCTTCTTGTAGTACTCCTGAAGGGTGTCGATGACTTTGGTGTGCTCGTCGGTCATCTCGCTGATCCCTTCAACGCCCTTGACGTAGTCAACCCATTCATTGCTCCACTCATCCATTCCTTTGGTCAGGAACCCGTCTTCGTCTACATTAAAAACTTCACCATTGTGTTCGATAGTAGGCATGTTTACTCCTCCTTCTTTTATTTACTAAAGTTTTCCAAAAGATTACTTTTTAAGTACTTTCATTAGAAGGTTACCTAATTACTATATGGGTTTTGCTTTGTCAAGAAGTCAAAACACCCATGCTCGGGAAAAACCAGCCGTTTTTTTTGTTTTCTCGATAAGCTACCGAAATAGTGTTGATTTCTCTCTTGCTACAAAGACATATCCCTCTGCTAATCTCTGATCAATTTTCCCGGTTCGGCAAAATAATCCAGCGAGGATCCGTTACTGCCGGCCCGCTCTGGATGCAATGAAAGAGGTGGGTTGAAGTCCCGGGACTTCACTTTAGAATTCTTGCCGGGTCAGGCATAAAAAAACCCGCCGACAAGCGGCGGGGCAAAAAAGGGTTTCAGAATGGGAGGAGCGAGAGAGGGTAAGGTAAGGAGAAGTGTCAGGAGATTTAAGGGCCCCCACTCCTCCCATCTGAAAACCTTAAACTAGTTCAACGCAAAGCTTCCGACGTCAGACATTGGCACTACTAAAGTTGTATCTTCATATTTGATCCAGAAATGATCCGCCCTCTCCATCAGCAGGTCTTCAATCCCGGAACAATACGAGCGATCAATAAAAGTCTCTCTCAGCAGGACATCGACAATGCATTGCCGGTCCCAGCCGATAATATCTTCTTCAGAAGTCATGACAACGATAGAAAGACCAGTGCTGTCAGCACTGACGAGTGGTTTCACCTCTTTTTTCACACCCTTCTGTAAGGGCATAAGCTCTCCCATCTCTGCCTCCAGTTCGTCATTTCCCCTTGTTTCGCTCCCGCTCGAACCAGTCCGGCTCGGTATCGTATTTGTCCTCGTTCTCCCGGCGGCCCTTGCGAAACAGGTTCCGGCGGTTGAAGTACGAAAAGATGTTGCGCAACAGCCGGTGGCGGCGGCTCTCCTTCCGGCGGTCGCTGCTTTCGGGATCCGGCATTCGTCGTCCTCTGCTGAAGGGCCGCTCGGTCCGCCCGTTCAGGACCTCCGGCAAGACAGTGGGGCGGACATTCTTGTCCGCCATCAGACAGCCCCGCCCGCCTACTCGGCGGGGGCCGCTTCCTTCTTCTCTTCGCTCGCCCGCCCATC